>NZ_JABMCU010000176.1:0-9644 GCF_013179605.1 Enterobacter sp. CM29
TGCCACGAGGAAAGGTACAAACAGCACACCAATAATTCTGGCAAGCGCATATCCTAAAGTGACATATACATCTGCAAGGTAGAAAGCAACTTGCAATAACAGTGATACCACTCCCCAAATAATAGTTACGCACCACATATAGATTGAGTCGGTGAACCCAACATCTGGAGCCTGTACCGCTTTCGTTATTACGTTATCAATGAAGTTGGACAGGAACATTTTATCTCTGGAACCAACAATCAGGAACTGGAAGGTTTCACCCAACCCTTCAAACACGCCCTTAATAACTTGGGTAAATGGCCCATATGATGCAATAAGCGCCACAGTAGCAAAGTAAAGAAATACGAGCGCGAGAAACGCTATCCAGTCTGCATTACCGTTAATGAACTTAACCAACTCAATAACAACGCACATAAAAAAAAGGAACGTCAATATTGCAGTAACGAACAAGAATATGTCGCTGCCGTTTGATGAAAAAATGGCATCTACATAGTTCTGTACCTCTTTATCAATTTCATCACTCATAACGCTGTTTGCAGCAAATGCACTTTGCGCAAACAAAAACGTCATGAGAAATATAGCTAGTAACTTTTTCACAAAAGGGTTCCCCTTACAGCAATTGCCGTAATTTTATTAGTTGTTATTTAGTTACCTGACAGGCAAACCTAAATACATTCTGGCAGATGTAATATCCGGCGAATCCTGATTAAGTTTTTTAGACATTAACCAGCGCACTTCTGATTCAACTTGTGATTGTTTCAGCTTTCCATCCCATGCTGATGAACTCTGACCTTGTAGCTTGTCAAATAAGTTAATAAGCTGGCCTACTTTCGCTTTTGCTTCGCCTTTGGATAATCCGCTATAGGTTGTTTTGGAATACGCAACGCTCCCTCTGTTCGGAAGCTGCTCCGCAGCCTGCCTTTTGGCATTGAGTAAACAACCCATGCGATTATTGCTGCCACAGTCTTTTTCCAGTTTCTTGACCATCGCTTTATGTTTAATGTCGATACCCTTCTGAATAGGATCAACATATTTTTCTGCCGCAACTGCATTCAAAGAAGCTCCGGCAAGCATAGCTGTTAAAATTAAAGCTCTCGCTTTGCTGAAATTCATCATTATTCTCCTTTGTACGCGTCACTCATGGCTTTTTCTCTCAACTGTCTGGCTCTCGCCATTTTGTTGAAGTAGTCATTAGCGAGTTGGTTGGACATTTTAAAATCAGTATTCTGCTGTGATTGCATGTTCAGATTTTGCTCAATAATCATTTGCTGCTGTCGAGCAATTAACTGCTGCGTGGCAAGTGTATCGTTATCACCTAATGTATTAAGAGCATCATTTAATTCATCTGCTCTGTCGGCCTGCTCAGAAATATTACTGTCGTATGTTTCTCCGGCAACATCCTGACGTACAGCCATTTCAGCTTTACGCTTGCGATATTTGAATATTTGCTGTGCTCTTTGCCTGTCATTGGACAGATAAGGAATGGAGTTATTCATTTCAGTCCATTCTTCATCGGTCATGCCCCAGCCATTAATCAACTTGTTACGCTCTACTGCGTTATCCCAAGGTTGATTACCTACGTTCGGGTCATCGCCCAAGGCATAGCGCGGATCGTACATATCAATCGTTTTAAGCTGGTTCAGGAAGTTTTGCAGATCGATACCTTTAAGCGTTTGCTTGAGCTGCTGTGCCTCTCGCAGAACCTGCTGATAGTCGTTAAGCATCTGATCATAACGTCTGTAGGCTTCAACGAGTTCGCTGTTGCTTAACGCCGTTTGAGTCAGATACTGTTCATAATCTTTAATGCTCTGTGAAATCTGCCTTATCTGGCCTGCAATCTGCGTATAGTCGAGAGTAGGTACACCGGCAAAAGCAATATGGGCGTTAATAACCCCTGCAATAATCACCGCAAGAAATTTACGATTCATAGATACATAGTCTCCAAGTCTCGATCGCTTTCAGCAGGCGTCTTAGGTTTACTCAAGCCTTCTACAATCCGGTCTATCGCTTCATCAATATCATCAGTTTCCTGATAGATTCGATGTGCTAATGAGGCTTCATGCGCTGTAGATGTGCATATTGCGTACTGCTCAGATTCAACGTTGAGATTAACAACCTTCGCGATACGTGCCTCAGGGATAACAATGTAGATCTGGCGGCGTGGTACCAGATTACGGATAATATCAACCTGGTCTTCTGAAATGCCGAACGTGTCTACGTACTGCTTTACGTTCGGCTCCTGATCACACATGAACATGAAAACAGACGCTGCAGAACGTAAGGTTTCCCATTCAGGCAGGTCTTTATAGTGTCCCGGGCTTTGCGTCCAGAAGCCCATGCCACCACCATGTTTAAACCAGGTACGTGATTTAGCAATTGCCCATTCGGCAGCACCTTTAACAGAGAGGGTATATTGCGCTTCATCAATATCCATGAATTTCGGCATATCACGATATTTCTGTGATTCGAAAAGGCGTACAGTTCTAAAGAAAATCTCGCGTTGCATTAACTGTGCTTCTTGCTTTTGATCTTTCACCGAAGCAAGGTTATAAACGGTTAATGGCTTATCTAATTTACCGATAGCATCAACTTCACAGTCGAATAGATTTGCTTTATGTCCGGTTCCGTAGAATGCGGCAAGTTTATCTTTAATTCGTGAACTACACTTAGCCATAAGTGTAGAAAGCGTATTAGTAGATAAACGCCCTTCAATTTCCGAGAACTCTTGAACAAGCAGATTTTTTATATTCTGTGCAATTTCGTTTACTTCATCAGGACTGAAATATTTATCTTCTTCCCTTTCGTTAAAGCGAAGCATCAATTTAAGCTGATTAATCAGGTGTGAAATATAATCATTGTCTTTTTCATTATGTGCGGAAACAAATGGATTCACTCCATTTTGCACACCCTCAGATAAACTAAACGCCGCTGCATCTTCTTTGAAGAAATTGGCTAAGGGAATAGTACCTGCATCAACATCAAGCGATGAGTACAAGCCGCCCAGCTTAGTGAAATGTGAGGCAATCACGTTTTTAGCAAATGACTTACCTGAGCGGGTTGGGCCAACACCGATTATCAGGTTTTTTTCACCAATAACAGATGTGTAATGGAATGGCACACCATCTTCTGATTCGAATATATAGATGGCTTCCTCTGTATCAAAACCACGCTTCCATTCCTTAATGCCCTCATGAGACTTATAGAACAGCGCCGCAGCTCCCGCCTGTGAGGTGTAATAAACCATAGAGCGATAAGTATTCTTTGGATAACCAGGCTGCATGGCATAGTAAGCACGTTCAAGCCCCACGCTTTCCCAAACAAGCGTGGTGTTATTTGAAACGATGCGATTAACCTCTTTGCTCGCCTCAATTAGCTTGTGCGGGTCAGTATCAAACACGGCAATAGCAGATTGATAATGCCCCATAGTGTCAGGAGAGTTCGAAGCACTTAGCAGTTCATCCTGCATCTTTTTAAGATGCGGATTCTCTTTGATTTTCGCTGCTGAACGCTCTGAGTTGACCTTTGCAGTCATCAGGTCTGCAAAGCTGATCTGAGCACGGAAAAGTTCATTTTCTCGCGCAGTGATCATCAGAGAACGTTTAAGTCCTTTAACGGGCATGAAACGGTTGAAAATGACGTAGTTGCCAGACATTAGAACAGGCTTCTTGTCGCCGTCATTATATGCCCATACGGATTCGGGTACGGCATCCTGACCATGCTTAATTACACTGGCGATACGCACGTATACAGGCTGCGCACCGTCGATTTTAAGCATTGGCACACCCTCAATAGTGATATTGGTGATGTGCTCGCCATCAAGCGTATATTGATCCCAATCGTACTTAGGAGTAGGACAAGGCTTGGACGTAAGGTAACTTGTGTTGAAATTCGCCAGGAATTTTTGTAGCCGCCAAATTCCGTTCACATCCATTTCTGTATTCTCTGGCGAGAAAAACGATAGGCGAACATTAAGGTCGCTCAGAGTTTCCTGCAATTTGCGGCACTGCTTGCGGTATTCATCTATTTCAATCATGAAAGCATCATGATTTTTAAACGCAAGGCCAACGCGCTTACGCGAGTCAGCATCGAAAAAGCTGTTGAACAAGTTTTTAGCAAACGATAAAGAGAAAACACTGTTGATATTTTCATCTGGCTTCATTTCAACAAGCCAGCAAAGACGCGAACCATTGAGATTACGCACCTTATTCAGATACGCCTGACGACGCTTAGAAAGTAACTGGCTGCGCGGGTTATCGCGATCAGCCAGTTTTACTTTGACGCCTTCATAATGCAGGTAATATTCAGTTAGCGTAATTTCAGCAGGAAGAAGCTGAAAGATGTTTCTAAGCATAGCGGAAACAGATTTACGCACCTGTTCAGTTACGAAAGTTGGGTCTAAGCCGGTGAGTTGCAGGCCACCGATCACAGTACCGTGGTATGTATAGACACAACCGTCGTTATGGCCTGCCAGGTTTAACTGCTCATTAAACGTTTTAGAAGGCATCTTAACCTACCTTATCCCTGCGCCCAGGTAATTAGCAGCGCGAGGTTGAACAATGCGATACCACCCATCAAGACGCGGAAAATCCACGACATAGCAGCACCACCTGATTTCGGGGCTGTAACCCACAGCACGATACAAGCCGCCGCAGAAACGAAGACGATAAACAGAACACCCGCGCCGCCTACGAAATCAATTACGTCCTGCATCCAGCTAGTGAACTTTTGCAGAAAGCTCTGGTTAGGAGATGGCAGCGATACATCATTGTTTGCAGCAGAAGCGACACCGGCATAAGCCAAGGCTGTGACAGCGGCTACACTCTGACCTGTCTTTTGCTTAATACCGGCGAAGAAACGCCCTAACATGCTTTTCATTTAGTCTGATCCTTAGTATCTGAGAGGTTGATAAAAACTACTTTGCGTTGAAAAGTCTGGCTGTTGTCCATGTCAGCGCCGCCGAAAATGGCATGCCTCCACACCACATGCGCATCGCGATCTTTGTCGTGAATGATGTATATTGGTAAAACTGTCACTAACACAAACAAGACAAAGGCCAGCATGGAAATTACGCTGAAAAATTTGATTGCCAGTAGCAGGCCAAAACCGTTTATGAAGAACAGAAGGATGTACATCTGGTGTGGAATGCCAGCTTTCATCTTTCGATCAGAGAACACAGCATTGTTTTTCAAATTAGGGTTTGATTCAGGCTGTAAATTACTCATCTCTTGATACTCTTATGTAAACAATTCACTATTACTTAATGAATTTATAGCATCGAACAAGGCACGGTTCAACACTGCGATGAAAAAACTCTACGATTATATTGAGGCGATGAAACGCCACACGAGATTGAACACGAACATTAAGATCGCGGACTATTTGGATGTCAGCCGCCAGTACATAACGACGCTGAAGTATGGGAAAGTTTGGTTAAGCCGAGAAAAATGCTTAGATATCGCTACTGCTTTAGGAATTGACGTAACGGAAATCTTGATGACGATTAACGCGGAGAAAAGCCAGTCCCTTGATGACCGAGAGAAGTTCTTCAAACTAGCCGAACAACACCGCTCCCGGATCAACCCTCCGCCAGAATTTAAGCCAGATGGCTCACCCCGCCGGAGAACGATGAAAAAGAAGTAGTAGATAACTGCCTTTTTCAGCGCGGAAACTTTACATTCTTTACACTATGCGATCAATCATAAAAATCAGTCTACTCTGATAACCTGATGCTAACTAAGAACATTCTGATTACATATCATGACTTAACTCAAATCAAAGTGGGTTAAATCATAAGAAATTTAGTAACGGTGATTCATTACTGACATACATAAGCCGCCGTTGACGGCTTATGTCTGTTTGCATTAACCGATGCGCTCATGCACACCCGTTTCAGTGTTGAACTTGAAGATTAGTTGAAGCTCACCCTCTACAAGCCGCGCTATCTCAGTAATCCTACGCCCCCATTTGGGATCACGGTGTGTCTGAATGATCACATCAATAGCATCTCTCAGCAGTACGCCTGTAAGTTCAAAGCTAACGTTTCCAGCCGATGCCAGAAGATACTGAATGCGGGATAAAGCATGTTTGCAGCTCTTACCGTGAATGGTTGAACCACATCCACGAACGCCCGTATAGATAATCTGCATGAACGCATCGACCGCTGGAGCTTTACGTAACTCACCGACCAAAACCCTGTCAGGTTGCTGACGTAGCGTTGCATGAATAAGCGCCGGAAGGTCTACAGGGCTTTCATTTCGGTTTGGTGCTTCCATTGCCAGACCATAGGGAAAGAGACGGTGAATATGAAGTTCCTGTGTATCCTCGGCAGTTACGACACGCTCTCTCTTATCTATGTACTCAGCAAGAAATCGCATGATCGACGTTTTACCTGAACCCATGTTTCCCGAAATCAAAAACGTATCTTTTCTGTTGATAACGTCGATTAAGTAATCGAGTATTTCCGGCGTCATCATTCCAGAGTTTATGAAATCATCAACAGTTAACGGATCTACAGTGACTTTACGTAAAGATAAAGTTGAGCCGGACGGAGTAGTAGAGATGTGTGTTGCATTAATGCGACTACCATCAGGTAATCGTGCATCTAAGATAGGTGCTTTGAGATCTAACGAATCCTGATCCAGCGTCACACAAAATTGTTGCAACAGGGAAACTAGCGCGGCCTCGGATGCGAAAACCTTCTTGGTTTTCTCAAGCACACCATTCCTCATTACATTGATATTGTCGTAGCGGTCTACAAAAATATCGGTGATATCCGGTGACTTATACAATTCCATAATAGGTAGCATTTCATCATGGATCAGGTTCCATTCTTTAATGGCTTCTTTATTCTCATCGTCCACATAACCGAACGGATATTGCATGTTTTCACCTCACATAGAATAGGGTTCGAACCGATGGAAAACTACTAGTCCATGCTCATGAATTGGTTTAGGGTCAACAGAACCAACGCGGGAAATGTGCCTAACATTTCCATCAGTAGTGACGAATTTAGGCCAAGGGTTTTTGTCGTAAAGTTCAGCATAATTTTTTTGTACCTCAGCGGAAGTAAACAGGTACATAACATGATCAAACCGGCCTTTTTGCCAATCCAGTGAATGCGCGTAAAAGTTATGATATATGCGGTTGGTGTCTTTTTGTGTTAGCTCAATTTCAACAGCAATTTTTACATCATTAGAGTTGATGATTAGCAAATCCGGCCTACGTTCATACTTCTCTTTCGCAAGTTCAGTCTCACTATAAAAATCCTTAATTCCTTTTTGTGCGGTAAGGAAAGATTGAATGCTGTAGCTATGTATCAGAGTATGCAATGGGAAACGGCGAAACTGCCTGACGGCTAAAGTTGGATTTGATAGCTTCGCTTCTTCAATGCCATCATTAGAGAGAGTTAACACTCTCTTTCGAGTACCAGGTACATAGGTTTCTTTTGTTATACCTTCATCAGCTAACCGCTTAAAAAAATCACCTTGACCATTTACGTTCACATTAAGCATCCGTGAAAGCAGATCGCGGGTTGAAAATCCAAACTTGGCAAGCCAGAGAATAACGCGTCTCCGCTTCTCATAATTAATATCAAAGTTACTCACGATGCCTCCACCTGGAAGATGCAATAGACCGCACCAATAAGCCCCCTTTAGGGGCGGGTAAAGCCGTTAAAAGAGATTGAATAGATTGTCCTGACGCCCACGGCAGGACAAAGAAAATTAGCGCGCCCACGCGATAATTTACGGTCTATCCCGAATCATCCCGTTCAGGGATGAGCAGGGGCGCGAAGCGTTCAATCCGCGCTATCCGCGCGGCGTCAGGGCTCAAGCCAAAGGCGAAGACGCCTGACCACCCCCCTTAGGCTGGCGCAAGGTTCCCCGAGAGGGGGAACCGCCGCGCCCCGATAGTGGTGCGAGTCATGGAACGCGAAAAGCGCGCTTGAGGCGTATACGCCGATTCGCGCCTTTTCGACCGTTCCAGGGCGACGCACCGCTAAGGGCAAGCATACACGGCGCTGGAGTGAAACGGAAGCAACGTGGATGCGTAGCAGCCTTAGGGGGGTGGTCAGGCGTCGCAGACGTCTGACGCCGCGCGGGGGAATTTCATGCAGGCGAGGCGTCCAGCCGACCCGAAATGAAAGGGGGTGGAGGCGTAGCCGGAATCCCTAAGGGGTTGATTTCGTCCAGAAATCATCCCCGCATGTGTTTTGATGTCGCTTTGCAATCCTCCACAGAGGATTACATTGCGACCTTCAAAACATGCCTTTGACTTCCTGTTTTACTCTCTATTTTAGTCTCTATGGATAACAATAGAGTAAAATAGGGAGTAAAATAGGAAAGTAGTGCATAATTTAATCACCATAAATGATTAAATTATATACAGAGTTTACGCATCGTAAACTTATAGGGTTAGTTTACGATGCGTAAACTTACTTCTGCTCAGTAAAAGTATGTAGCTCGACAGACAAGCCATATTGTATGTCGAATAGGATCGTATTAAGGCATGGAGTTAAACAAGCCGATTTAATAAAGGAGTTCATATGCAATACAACGAAGTAGATTACTTAAGGTGGGTATACGATAACGCCTATCCCAATTTGACATATATATTTGTTCTCGTTCTCGCAATGCTAATCCAATTTACTTTTTCTGGTCATGTAACCAAGAAAGATAATTTGGGTGTTTGGGAACATATAGTCATGCACTTTCGCCAAAAAATATTAGTCGCCTACCTTTTATTGTTCGTTCTATTTAATGTTTATACTGGAATTGTTGCGGCAAAACAGCTAGGTCGTGATGGAGCTATAGAATTTCTAAAAACTATCTATAGCAACCTTAGCGACGAGATATTTACTGTAAGCTCTATCCTTTCAATCTTAACTGTTTTTGTTATTCCTTATTTTTTTCACGCAATACACAAGCGGTATTTATCACCGCGAATTTCCTCTTTTAGAAGAAAATTCCGCGTATCACAAACTGGCGATTCGCTGAGTGATATAAGAATCGAGAAAGACAGGTTCTTAAGTAAGAACTTTGATAACCGTGAATATTATAAAGATGATTTTATGTTCATGGGATTAGATGAAAATGGCGAGGCTATATATCTACCTGACGAAGAATTTAAATCCAAGAACTTAAAAATACTAGGTGCTACGCAAACAGGCAAAGGTGTTATACAACAAGTTTGTATTGACCAAGCAATAAAAAAAGGTTGGGGCATATGGTTCTTTGACCAAAAGCCAGATGACTTCATTTACTCAATAATGGTTGACTCATGTAAGAAATGGAAAAGATCTCCGCCTGTTGTTTTAGATTTAACCGGCGAAAGTAATGGTACTTACTCACCGTTTGAAAACGGTTTGAAAAGGGAGAGATTAAACCGTTTTAATAAAGTGTTTGGCTTAACGTCTAAGGGTTCAGATTCAGATTACTATAAAGCTATCAATCGCCAGATTATTACCTTTCTTTCTGATTATTGGGATGGAACTTTACAACACTTAGATAAACTTCTTCGTGGTAATGATAAAGCTGTTCCATCCGAAAAACGGCAATGGATTATGGATAACACAGTTAACATTCAATCCAAACTTGATGAATGGAAATTATTGCCTCATTTGTTTGGTGCTAAAGGTACTGGATTAA
>NZ_JABMCU010000177.1:0-9576 GCF_013179605.1 Enterobacter sp. CM29
ACTTTACCTGTCAGGTTCTCAGCTGTTTGACGAGTCATGTTTTACTAAAGGAGCCAGCCGGGTTGCCATCCAGTCGGCAATGAACGGCTGGGCATCGCGATTGGGGTGAATGCCATCATCCTGCATCCACTGGGGTTTCAGATAGACCTCTTCCATGAAAAATGGCAGCAGCGGAATATCAAACTCTTTGGCAAGCTTAGGATAGATCGCGCTAAACGCCTCATTATACCGACGGCCGTAGTTAGCGGGCAGGCGAATTTGCATCAGCAGCGGCTGGGCGTTAGCGGCCTTAATGGTCTGCAAAATAGTCCGCAGCGTTTGCTCCGTTTGCTGTGGCTGGAAGCCGCGCAAACCATCATTACCGCCCAGTTCGACCAGCACCCAACGCGGTTGATGCTGCTTAAGCAGGGCAGGCAGGCGCGATAAGCCTTGCTGCGACGTATCGCCGCTGATGCTGCCGTTAACGACAGACGCCCGGGACTGCCATTTATCATTGAGCAGGGCGGGCCAGGCCGCACTGGCGGCCATACGATAGCCCGCGCTCAGGCTGTCGCCCAGAATCAATAACGTGTCCGCAGCCGCCGCGCGGAAGGTCATCAGCATCAAAAACAGGAAGGGCAAATGCCAGCGGAAAACATTGTTGAAGTTCATTGTCTTAAGAAGTCCGTCGGTCAGGGAGAACACGAGCTTTCCATCCTCACCGGAGTTGAACTCGTTGTCAAACGTGCCGAAACCATCGCCCTGATTGGCGAATCCGGTTCCGGTAAGTCCACGCTGCTGGCCATTCTCGCCGGGCTGGACGATGGCAGCAGCGGGGAAGTGAACCTGGTCGGCCAGCCCCTCCACGCGCTTGATGAAGAGGCGCGCGCCGCGCTGCGTGCCCGGCATATCGGGTTTGTCTTTCAGTCATTCATGCTGATCCCAACCCTCAACGCGCTGGAAAACGTTGAGCTGCCCGGCCTGCTGCGCGGTGAAAATACCCGCGAAAGCCGCGATCACGCCAAAGCGTTGCTGGAACAGTTGGGGCTGGGAAAACGTCTCGACCACCTTCCGGCGCAGCTTTCCGGCGGTGAGCAGCAGCGCGTGGCGCTGGCCAGGGCGTTTAACGGGCGCCCGGAAGTGCTGTTTGCCGATGAGCCCACGGGCAATCTCGACCGTAAAACCGGGGACAAAATTGCCGATCTGCTGTTTTCCCTCAACCGCGAGCATGGCACCACGCTGATTCTGGTTACCCACGACCCGCAGTTGGCCGCCCGCTGCGACCGCCGCCTGCGGCTGGTGAACGGTGTTCTTCAGGAGGAAGCATGATTGCCCGCTGGTTCTGGCGCGAATGGCGCTCGCCCTCGCTGCTGATTGTCTGGCTGGCGTTGAGCCTGGCGGTGGCCTGCGTGCTGGCGCTCGGCAGCGTCAGCGATCGTATGGAGAAAGGGCTTAGCCAGCAGAGTCGGGAATTTATGGCGGGGGACCGGGCTCTGCAAAGTTCTCGCCCCGTGCCGCCGGGCTGGATTGAGGAAGCGCGCAAAGAGGGGCTGAAGGTGGGAGAGCAAATCACCTTCCAGACCATGACCTTTGCGGGCGACACGCCACAGCTTGCCAGCGTAAAAGCCGTGGATGACATCTACCCGATGTATGGTGATTTACAAACCAGTCCGCCGGGGCTAAAACCGACGGCCGGTACGGTACTGCTGGCATCGCGTCTGATGGCGCTGCTGAACCTGAAACCCGGCGACAGTATCGACGTCGGCGACGCGACCCTCAAAATTGCCGGGGAAGTGGTGCAGGAACCCGACTCCGGATTTAATCCGTTCCAGCTCGCGCCGCGCCTGCTGATGAACACCGCTGATGTGGCGAAAACCAACGCCGTCCAGCCGGGTAGCCGCGTCACATGGCGCTATAAGTTTGGCGGGACGCCTGCTCAACTGGAGGCGTATGAAAAATGGCTCCTGCCTCAGCTCAAGCCGGAACATCGCTGGTACGGGCTGGAGCAGGATGACGGGGCGCTCGGCAAATCCCTTGAGCGTTCTCAGCAGTTTCTGTTGCTGTCGGCGCTGTTAACCCTGCTGCTGGCCATTGCGGCCGTTGCCGTGGCAATGGGGCACTACTGCCGCAGCCGTTACGATCTGGTGGCGATACTCAAAACCCTCGGCGCGGGCCGGGCACAGCTGCGCAAGCTGATTGTCGGCCAGTGGCTGATGGTGCTGGCGCTGTCGGCTCTGACCGGCGGGGCGATAGGGCTGCTGTTTGAAAAGCTGCTGATGGTGCTGCTCAAACCGGTACTGCCCGCTGCGCTGCCGCCTGCCAGCCTCTGGCCGTGGCTGTGGGCCATCGGCGCGATGACGACGATCTCCCTGCTGGTGGGGTTACGCCCCTACCGGCTGCTGCTCGCCACCCAGCCGCTGCGCGTGCTGCGCCGGGATGTGGTGGCCAGCGTCTGGCCGCTGAAGTTCTATCTGCCGGTGATTATTGCGGTGGCAGTCGGGCTGTTGGCCTGGCTGATGGGCGGCAGTACGCTGCTGTGGGCGGTGCTGGCGGGCGCGGTGGTGCTGGCGCTGCTGTGCGGCGTGGTGGGCTGGGTACTGCTTAATGTGCTGAGTAAGCTGACAGTTAAATCACTCCCCATACGGTTAGCGGTTAACCGACTGCTGCACCAGCCGTGGTCTACCCTCAGCCAGCTCTCGGCATTTTCGCTGTCGTTTATGCTGCTGGCGCTTCTGCTGGTGCTGCGCGGGGATCTGCTGGATCGCTGGCAGCAGCAGCTTCCGCCGGAAAGCCCGAACTATTTCCTGATCAACATTGCTCCCGAACAGGTGACGCCGCTGAAGGGGTTCCTGTCTGAGCATCACATTATTCCGGAATCGTTTTATCCGATCGTGCGCGCCCGCCTGACGCAGATCAACGGCCTGTCGACGGAGGGAAATAAGGATGAATCGCTCAACCGCGAGCTCAACCTGACCTGGCAGGCGAAACGTCCGGACCATAACCCGATCGTGGCCGGCACCTGGCCGCCGAAAGCGGGGGAGGTGTCGATGGAGGAGGGGCTGGCGACACGCCTGAACGTGAAGCTCGGCGATAGCGTGACCTTTACCGGTGATACCCAGGATTTCACCGCCAAAGTCACCAGCCTGCGCAAAGTGGACTGGGAAAGCCTGCGGCCAAATTTCTTCTTCATCTTCCCGCCGGGCGCGCTGGACGGACAGCCCCAGAGCTGGCTGACCAGCTTCCGCTGGGAAAACGGCAACGGCATGCTGACGCAACTTAACCGGGAATTTCCGACGGTGAGCCTGCTGGATATCGGCGCGATCCTCAAACAGGTCGGGCAGGTGCTGGAACAGGTGAGCCGCGCCCTGGAGGTGATGGTGGTGCTGGTGACCGTCTGCGGCCTATTGCTGCTGCTGGCGCAGGTGCAGGTCGGCATGCGTCAGCGTCATCAGGAGCTGGTGGTCTACCGCACGCTGGGGGCCAGTAAACGGCTGCTGCGCGCCACGCTGTGGAGCGAATTTGCCCTGCTCGGGCTGGTGGCGGGCCTGGTGGCGGCCATCGGGGCGGAAACCGCACTGGCGGTGCTTCAGACGAAAGTCTTTGATTTTCCATGGGAGCCTGACTGGCGGCTGTGGTTAACGTTGCCCGTATGCGGCGCGGTGCTGCTGTCCCTGTGCGGTGGCTGGCTCGGGACGCGGCTGTTGAAAGGTAAAGCGCTGTTCCGCCAGTTTGTCAGCTAGTTTACTTGCGTGATGATGACGCACCGGCATTTCTGCTGGTGTGTCATCGCTTAATAGCACAAATCGTTAATACCCATGCATTTAGTAGCACAAAACATTAAAAACCCGCCCACACAGCCCGAATTTTTCCGGTTAATATTCACCAGCTAAATATTTAGCAGCGTGTCTATCAAGGAAAAATAATGACTATAAGAAAAACAGCGCTGGCGACAACGATCGGCGCAGCAGTGGCATTGGCTTCTTTCGCATCTCAGGCGGAAATCACCCTTCTGAAACAGGATCCGCAGGCGGGTAACCCGCTGAGCCGTCTGAACTTCACCGTTGGCGGCAGCATCCGTCCTCAGTTCCAGAACATGACCGGTGATGACGGCAAAAACGGCTACAAGCGTAACGGTTTTGACGGCGGTACCCGTTTCCGTTTCGCGGCAGACTACTACCTGTTCGATGACATCAGCTGGATCACCTACTACGAGCTGGGTGTGAACATTCCGGCGCAGTTTAACTGGGATAACCACTACGCCGACGGCGCGCACGACACCTCACGCCGTATGCTCTACACCGGTCTGAAGAGCGACACCTGGGGTACGCTGACCTTCGGCCAGCAGAACAGCGTGTACTATGACGTGGTGGGCGCGAAAACCGATATCTGGGACTACGACATGATTGGTCAGGCGTCGGGTAACGGGATCAACGGCGACTACGACGGCTCTTACCGTTCACGCCAGATGCTGAAGTACAAGAAAACCGTGGGCGATGCTGACATCTACGCCTCTTACCTGTTTGAAGACAGCGAATACCTGCCGGGCAACGGCCTGCGCTACAAGCGCAAAGGCGGCGGTTCACTGGGTATCGATTACCACCTGACCACCGATCTGACCTGGGGCGCAGCGTGGAACTACACCCGCGCGGACATGCGTAATCCGGACAACGGCGACAGCAAATCCTACGACCAGAACATTCTCGGCACCGCACTGAGCTGGACGCCGGATAACTGGACCTTCTCCGCAGGCGGCGGCTGGTATCAGAACTTCCTGACCACCAAAAAAGTGTCTGTAAATGACTACTTTGCGGGTGACGCGTGGGGTATTGAATACTTCGCAGGTTACAAATTCCCAGTCGGTCAGTACGCGGTTAAATCCATCCAGCCTTACTTCATGGGCGACCGCATTGAGTACGTGAACGGCCGTAACTACCAGCGCATCGACAACGGCGTGGGTATCAGCTTCCAGCTGGACTACGGTTTCCGCGTGGATTACGAACACGTGTTCACCTCCAGCACCGACAACCTGGGCGACATGAACCTGGTGCGTCTGCGTTACGACTTCTAAGTGGTTTGTTCCCCGGTGGCGCTGCGCTTACCGGGGCTACAAAAGCACGCGTAGGCCGGGTAAGGCGTAGCCGCCACCCGGCTTTTTTCAGCGATCAAGCCATTCGGCAATGTCTTCAAACGTCCCGCGATATACAATTTTCTCCGCCTTTTTCTCCAGCTGATAGCCGTACATCGGATCGTAATAGCACGCGTAGGCCGGGTAAGGCGTAGCCGCCACCCGGCTTTTTTCAGCGATCAAGCCACTCGGCAATTTCTTCGTACGTCCCGCGAAAAACAATCTTCTCCGCTTTCTTCTCCAGCTGATAGCCGTACATCGGGTCGTAATAGTCCTTCAGCAGCGGCACAAGCCAGCTGAAGTGCGCGTCAGTGCTTCCAGAGCGCTGTTGTTCCAGCAGCGCGGAATCTAATAGCGCGGTAAATTCCGCGAATCGTTGCAGCCCCAGACGACGGCGGATGGCGAACAGGCCGTGATGCAGGTATTCGCTGTAGGCTTTCCAGCCCGCTTCTTCACCGTAGGCGGCAGAAAAGTCGGCCCACATGTGGTCGAAATACTCTTCGCGCAGGCGCTCAAGACGGATCTCAAACGGATCTTCGACCACAACGACAGGCGCTTCCGCCATGCGGTCGCGCAGGCACTCCGGCAGGTGGTTAGAGCCAATCATCCGGCCCTCATCCTCCAGCACCCAGCGCGCGGCATCTTTTTTTAGCAGCTCGACGGCAAGGTGATTCTCGAAGCTCGCCTGAGAAAGTTGCGGGGTGAGCGTGCGGCCAAATGACGAGCCGCGATGGTGCGCCAGCCCTTCCAGATCGATGCCCTGCGCATGCTGCTTCACCAGCAGCGTTTTGCCGTTTCCGGTACAGCCACCGATAAGCACCATCGGTTTTTGTGACTGCTCAATCGTCACCTGAATTGCCGTCTGGCGCAGGGCCTTATAGCCGCCGCGGATCAGCGGATAATCGATTCCCGCCTCTTTAAGCCAGGCCTGGGAGATATGTGAGCGCTGGCCACCGCGCGCGCAGCAAAGGTAGCCCTCAGGATGGGCCAGGCTGGCTTCGCGCCAGGCGTTGATGCGCGCCTCTCGCGTCTCGCCGTTGACCAGGCTATGGCCGAGCGTCAGTGCGGCGTCCGGACCCTGGCGTTTATAGCAGGTGCCGACGGCGGCACGCTCGTCGTCGTTCATTAAGGGCAGGTTGAGTGCGGCGGGCATCGCACCCTGGACAAATTCGATCGGCGCGCGAACGTCGATTAAAGGGGTATCGGACGCGAGGATCGCGCGATAGTCCGTTCCATCGTTCATGGTGGTTCCAGAAGAAAGCTAAGCAGCAATGGGCGGGAATTGTACGCCGGGGAAGGGGAAGGTCAACTCCCCGGCGGGGGTTACTTACTTCAGTTTTGACTGCGCCCAGACAATCCCGCTCGCGTATTCTGGCGGCAGCAGGGGAACAATCGCTTCCAGCGTGGCGCTCAGGCGGTCCGTGTCGGTATCGTTCAGGTTCAGGTGGCCGACCTTACGACCCGGGCGCACCGCTTTGTCGTACCAGTGCAGGTGCACCAGCGGCAGCTTCAGCCAGTCGTAGTTCAGATCGGTGCCGATCAGGTTGATCATCACCGACGGGCTGGTCACTACCGGCTGCGGCAGCGGCAGGTCAGTGATGGCGCGCAGGTGCAGCTCGAACTGGCTGATGGAGGCACCGTTTTGCGTCCAGTGGCCGCTGTTGTGCACGCGCGGCGCAAGTTCGTTGATCAGCAGACCCGATGGCGTGACGAAACACTCCATCGCCATTACGCCCACATAGCCCAGCTCATGCATGATGGCAGAGAGCATCTCTTCCGCCTGCGCCTGCTGGTCAGCATTGGCCTGCGGGAAGGCGACGCTGGTGCGCAGAATCCCGTCCTGATGCAGGTTATGCGTTAGCGGGTAAAAAACGGTGTGCCCGTCATGCCCGCGCGCGCCCACCAGCGACACTTCACCGCTGAAGTTTATGCCCTGCTCAACGATGCACTCGCCGTAGCAGTCGTCCGGCAGCTCGGCGGTGTCGTTCGCGCGCAGGCGCCACTGCCCGCGACCGTCGTAGCCGCCGACACGACGCTTCACGATCGCCAGATCGCCCAGCATGGCTAAGACGTCATTCCACTCGCTTTTGTCGGACAACAGCTGCCACGGCGCGGTCACAAGGCCGAGCTTGTCGAACAGCTGCTTTTGCGTCAGACGGTCGGCGATGATCGGGAAGACGTCGCGGTTCACAAAGGCGTTATGGCGCGCCAGCTCGCGGGTCAGGGCGGTTTCCGGCCAGCGTTCAATTTCGGCGGTGATCACGCTCTGATGGAACGGCACGGCTTCCGGCTCGGCGTCCAGCCCGACGGGCCAGACGGCAATACCCAGCGGCTCACCGGCCTGACGCAGCATCCGGCCAAGCTGACCATTACCAAGAACGCATACCTGCTTCATGCTGCACCCCGCGGATCCGGGTTATCCAGCACCTCGTCGGTCTGGGCTTTACGCCACTCCGCCAGGCGTTGATGTAAGTCATTATCATGCGTCGCGAGGATCTGCGCGGCCAGCAGGGCGGCATTTGCGGCACCCGCCTTACCAATCGCCAGCGTACCGACAGGGATACCGCGCGGCATCTGGACGATAGAGTACAGGCTATCAACCCCGCTTAACGCGGCGCTTTGCACGGGAACACCCAGTACCGGCACCAGGGTTTTGGCGGCAATCATGCCCGGCAGATGTGCTGCGCCGCCCGCACCGGCAATGATCACCTCGTAACCGTTCTCTTCGGCGCTTTCGGCGAAGCTGAACAGTTTATCCGGCGTACGGTGCGCGGAAACCACTTCAACGTGGTGCGGAACATTCAGGATTTCAAAGATTTCGGCGGCGAACTGCATGGTAGCCCAGTCGCTTTTGGACCCCATCACGATGGCGACACGCGCCGGATTATTGCGGGAAGACATGCGTCTTAAAACTCCTGTGGTGCGGAACACACTGCTTTCGAGGGCACAGAGAATAGCATGTAATACCGGCAAGGAAAACGGTTGCGTGGTCGTGAAATGGGCGAAAAAACGAGGAGGGTTAGAACGGGAAGGCGATCAGTTCCACACCTTCCGGCGTGACTTTGACCATCGATCCTTCGCTGTGCCAGGCGCCTAAAACCACGCGATGGGCGGGCTCGCCGTTGGCGATAAGGGAATGCACATCGGGACGATGGGTATGGCCGTGGATCAGCCACTGAACGCGATGCTTCTCCATCACGTTCACCACCGCCTGCGGGTTGACGTCCATGATGGTCATCGATTTGCTGCTGTTGGCGGCCTTGCTGCCCGCGCGCATTCTGGCGGCGATGCGGTTGCGAATAAACAGCGGCAGGGCGAGGAACACTTTCTGGATCCACGGGGTGTGAACTTTGGCGCGAAACGCCAGGTAGCCGGTATCGTCAGTGCAGAGCGTGTCGCCGTGCATGATCAGAATATTGCGGCCATAGAGGTCAAGCACCTGCTCTTCCGGGAGCAGCGTCATGCCGCTCTCGCGGGCGTAGCGCTGGCCGATCAGGAAATCACGGTTGCCGTGAATGAAATAGCAGGGGACGCCGGAATCCACCAGCGCTTTAATGGCCGCTGCCATCTCACGGTGCAGCGGGTTCGGATCGTCGTCGCCTATCCAGGCCTCAAACAGGTCACCCAGAATGTACAGCGCATCGGCGCTTTTCGCTTCACCGCGTAAAAAACGCAGAAAACCGGCGGTTATCGCCGGTTCTTCTGTTTGCAGATGCAGATCCGCAATAAAGAGTGTCGCCACGAATTACTCGCTGACGGTCACGCTTGTGATCACAACGTCTTCTTTAGGAACGTCCTGGTGCATACCGCTGCGGCCAGTAGAAACGGCTTTGATCTTGTCGACCACGTCCATGCCTTCAACCACTTCTGCGAATACGCAGTAGCCCCAGCCTTGCAGGCTTTCGCCAGAGAAGTTCAGGAAGTCGTTGTCCGCCACGTTAATGAAGAACTGTGCGGTAGCAGAGTGCGGGGCCTGAGTACGGGCCATTGCCAGCGTACCGCGGGTGTTTTTCAGGCCGTTGTTCGCTTCGTTTTTGATCGCTTCTTTCGTCTCTTTCTGGCGCATGCCAGGCTCGAAACCGCCGCCCTGGATCATAAAGCCGTTGATCACACGGTGGAAAATAGTGTTGTTGTAGAAACCTTCGCGGCAGTAGTCCAGGAAGTTTTTAACTGTTTCAGGCGCTTTGTCATCAAAGGTTTTGATTACGATATCGCCATGATTAGTGTGGAAAGTAACCATTTTTGCATCCTGTTCCGTTATTGTGGTGCGTCAACCCGTGCTCGGGTCACATATAGGGGCTTGTTATAGCATAACCACAGGACACGATCACCTTGCATTGTGTGCTGACCGTGCTCCGAATTATGGGTATTATAAGGAACAAACAATCCACACACGTGTTTACATGGAATCTTCGATGTTAAAAATCTTTAATACAATGACGCGCCAAAAAGAGGAATTTAAACCTATCCAT
>NZ_JABMCU010000178.1:0-9560 GCF_013179605.1 Enterobacter sp. CM29
TCTTTCTGTTAAGCATGTCGGCATGGCTGGGGCTGTGCACCTGGGCCTGCGCCCATTTTACCAACAACGTTGCGTACGCGTTTCAACTGGCAGGTTACACTGCAGCCATTATCGCCTTTCCGGTCGTCAACGTGCTGGATACCACCGAGCTATGGGACATCGCCCAGGCACGCGTATGTGAAGTGATGGTCGGCATTCTGTGCGGCGGCGTCATGATGATGATCCTGCCCAGCACCTCGGATGGCACTACGCTTATCACCGCCCTTAAAACGATGCACGCGCGTTTGCTGGAACATGCCAGCCTGCTCTGGCAGCCTGATAGCAGCGATAACATCCGTCTAGCACACGAAAAGGTCATCGGCCAGATCCTGACCATGAATCTGCTGCGCATCCAGGCTTTCTGGAGCCACTACCGTTTTCGTCGCCAGAACACGCTCCTGAACTATTTACTACACCAGCAATTGCGGATGACGAGTGCGATCTCGAGCCTTCGCCGGATGTTGCTGAACTGGCCTGCGCCGCCAGCCCATACCCGGGAAGTTATCGAGGCGCTGCTCGCCGCCCTTGCGCGTCCGGATGCCGATATCTATACCGTGGCCCGTATTATCGCGCCGCTCACCCCAACGGATGAATATGATTACCGGCACCGCGCCTTCTGGCAGCGTCTGAACTATTTCTGCCGCCTGTATCTGCGCAGCAGCCGCTGGTTAAAAGCCGTCGAAAATGCCACGCCCGTCACCGAATTTTCCGTTCCCGGTAGCCCAGCTCTGGCACGCCATACCGACGCAATGGAGGCGCTGTGGAGCGGTTTTCGTACGTTTTGCGCGTTGACGGCCGTGGGCGCATGGGCCATCACCACCCAATGGGATGCGGGCAGTGCAGCCCTGACGCTTGCGGCAATCAGCTGCGTGCTCTATTCCGTCGCCGCTTCCCCGTTTAATTCCCTGACGCTTCTGCTGCGTACGCTGGTACTGCTGTCGCTGTTCAGCTTCGTGGTGAAATTTGGTTTGATGGTGCAGATAACCGACCTCTGGCAATTTCTGCTGTTTCTGTTCCCGCTGTTAACCACCATGCAGTTGCTCAAACTGCAAATGCCAAAACTGGCCGGTCTGTGGGGTCAGTTGATTGTTTTTATGGGCTCATTTATCTCTGTAACGAATCCTCCGATTTACGATTACGCTGATTTTCTCAACGATAACCTGGCGAAGATCCTCGGCGTGGGGCTGGCGTGGCTGGCTTTCGCCGTGCTACGCCCGGGCTCGGATGCGCGTAAAAGCCGCAGGCATATTCGTGAGCTGCGCAGGGGTTTTGTCGATCAACTGAGTCGCAGCCCGCATCTGCGTGAAAGCGAGTATGAATCGCTGGTTTACCATCATGTCAGCCAGCTGAACAACAGCCAGGATTCCCTCTCCCGTCGCTGGCTACTGCGCTGGGGCGTGGTGCTGCTGAACTGTTCGCACGTGGTGTGGCAGCTGCGTGCCTGGGAGACGCGTTCCGACCCGCTTTCGCAGGTCCGCGATAATTGTATTTCCATGCTTCGCGATGTGATGAGCGAGCGCGGAGTTCAGCAACGCCCCCTGAGCGTCACGCTCGCCGAGCTTCAGCGTATTTGCGACGCTCTGGCGCACCACCATCAGCCTGCGGCCCGCGATCTGGCGTCCATTATCTGGCGGCTGCACTGCTCCCTGTCACAGCTTGAACAGGCGCCGCCACCCGGAACAATTGGCGATCAGATCACCCCGCAGGCATAGCGCGCCCCGCCGCCGCCAAGCGGTTTAGGTTGATCGGACATGTTATCGCCGCCCACATGGACCATCAGCGCCTTGCCTTTGACCTCGTCAATCTTTTTCAGCCGGGGCGCAACAACCGGATCGGTGGCTTTACCGTCGTTATTCACCACCAGCACCGGCAGATCGCCGAGGTGCCCCATACCTTCCGGGCCTTCATGCTTACCAGAGTTGTGCGGATCCAGATGCCCCCCAGCGGCCTCAGCGGCTGAAGGTTTCCCCTCTTTCATTGCGGGTTGACAGCTGCCTTTGGCATGAACGTGAAAACCATGTTCACCGGGTGGAAGGGCCTTGAGATCGGGAGCAAATTCCAGCCCTTTATCGGTTTCGGTGATTTTCACCGTCCCGATGGACTGGCCTACCCCCTGAGAAGTGACGAGATTCATTTCAACTTCTTCGCTGGCTGCCTGCGCTCCTGCGCAAACAACCAGCGTGACCACTGCCAGAGCAAAACGCTTCATATGACCTCCACGGGTTATTTTTTGCACCTTAAGTCTATACCAGAGGCGCAGATTTCACCGGAAAGTCAGACTCCACGCACTCAGGGTACGTCGTAGCCCAGAGCCGCCTTGCGGATGCGGAACCACTGCTGACGCGACATATCCAGCTCTTCAGCCACCAGCGCAGCGCGTACGCGCTCAATTTTGCCGGAGCCGATAATTGGCAGCGGTTTAGACGGCAGGCGCAGGATCCAGGCGTAAACCACCTGCTCAATACTCTCCGCATTCAGTTCGCGGGCCACCGTTTCAAGCTCGTTACGCAGCGGCTGGAATGCTTCATCGTTAAACAGGCGGCCGCCGCCCAGGCAAGACCATGCCATTGGACGGATGCGCAGCTGTTGCAATTGGTCGAGCGTGCCATCCAGCAGCAGCGGCTGATGAACAGGCGAAATCTCCACCTGATTCGTCGCCAGCGTAAACGGCAGGCGAGACTGCAATAGCGCAAACTGTGCCGGGGTGAAGTTAGACACGCCAAAATGACGCACTTTGCCGCTCTGGTGTAGCGTCAGGAACGCTTCCGCAACCTCATCCGCATCCATCAATGGATCGGGACGGTGGATCAGCAGCAGGTCGATACGATCGGTGGCCAGGTTGACCAGTGACTGCTCAGCGCTTTTAACGATATGCGCGCTGTCAGTGATGTAATGCCCAAGTGCATGCTCCGGTTTTGCTGTGGTGGCAATACCGCATTTGGTCACAATCTCCATACGTTCACGCAGCGCTGGCGCACGCTTCAGCGCTTCGCCAAAAGCGGCCTCGCACTGATAGCCGCCATAAATATCAGCGTGATCGACGGTGGTGATCCCGAGATCGAGATGCTCTTCTATAAAGTCCGCCAGCTGGACCGGAGACATATTCCAGTCCATAAGGCGCCAGTAGCCCATAACGAATCGGGAGAATTCCGGGCCCTGCGGGGCAAGGGTAATACGCTGAACCATAACATTTTCCTCAAGGAAGTCATGTCACCAGTATACGCAATTACCCTGCTAAAACAGTGAAGGTTGCTGAGGTTCTTCGGTTTCAACCGCTTTGTTTGCACGAATTTTGCGCAGCAGACGTTGTCGGCAGAGCCGTAAGACCTCCTGCTTTTGCGCGTCGCTGAAATTTTGCCAGTTAAAACGTTCATCGCGTGTGCGCATGCAGCCACGGCAGTATCCTCGTTCATCAACCTGGCAAATACCCCGGCACGGGCTCTGGACAGGGAAAAATTCCAGTTGCTCTGCCACACCTACCTCCAGAACGTCATTATTCCCTACAGTGAAGACCCTAAATGGCCTGCATGCAAGGAGTGTCCGTCACAAACAGGGCATTAAGGTTTCGCTAATCTTCCCTTCTTATACTCGCCGCATTAATATAACGAATGGTCTGGTCATCATGTGGCTCACTAAAAAGTTACACTGTAACGATACGAAATTTACCCTCGCCTGTGCGCTTTTCTTCACCGTGTTCAATGCGCTGTTTATCCAGCACAGCTGGTCAATCATCGCACCTACCCGTCTGCACGACGTGCTTTTTGCCGCCAGTGTGCCGCTGGTTCTGTTCTGCGGCTGGGTCATTGTTTTTAGCCTGCTGAATATTCCCTTTATTCGCAAGCCGCTCATGATTGCCCTGACCATAGGATGCGCCGCCGCGACCTGGTTTATGTACACCTATGGCGCGGTTATCGATCAAAACATGATTGTGAACGTGTTTGAGACTAACTCCCAGGAAGCGACAGCCCTGGTAACGCCGCAGCTGATCCTGTGGCTGGCCGTCGCGGGTCTGATCCCTTCCGTCATCTTAGCCCTGACGCGCATTCGAACCGGAAAATGGTGGTATGCCCTGCTAACACGTTTCGCCGCTATACTGGGTGCGCTGCTGGTGATCATTCTCGTCGCGGCAGTGTTCTATAAAGACTATGCTTCGCTGTTCCGCAATAACAAAAGCATCGTCAAAATGGTCACTCCGGCGAACTACGTGAGCGCCGTTGTGAAGTACAGCAAAATGCGCTGGTTTGCCGGCGACCAGACGCTGGTCCGCATTGGCGAGGATGCCCATAAAGGGGCGCTGATTTCCGGCCAACGTAAGAAAACCGTGCTGGTTCTGGTGGTGGGTGAAGCCTCCCGCGCTGCAAACTATTCGTTAAATGGTTACCCCCGTGAAACCAACCCCGAGCTGAAAAAGCGGGATGTCATCAACTTCCCACAGGCCTCCTCCTGTGGCACGGAAACCGCCGTTTCCGTCCCCTGCATGTTCTCCGGCATGACGCGAAAAAAATATGACGCGGACCTCGCCCATCATCAGGAAGGACTGCTCGATGTGCTTAACCACGCCGGGTTCAACCTGCTGTGGCGTGACAATGACGGCGGGTGTAAAGGTGCCTGTGACCGCGTGCCGCACACGGATATGACCCAGTGGAAACTGGATCAGTTCTGTAAGGACAAATCCTGTATCGACGACGTCAACCTGTACCGTCTGGACAACGTGCTGGACGGAATAAAGCAGGATACCGTACTGGTGATACACCTGATGGGCAGCCACGGTCCGGCTTATTACAACCGTTACCCGGACCGCTTCCGGAAATTCACCCCAACCTGCGATACCAATGAAATTCAGGATTGCGATCATCAGTCGCTGATCAATACCTATGACAACTCGATTCTGTATACCGATAGCGTGCTCAGCCGAACCATCGACGCGCTAAAAGCCCGGCAGGCCAGTATGAACACAGCGCTCATTTACCTCTCCGATCACGGCGAATCGCTGGGCGAAAGCGGAATTTACCTGCACGGTACGCCGTATATGCTGGCCCCGGAGCAGCAAACGCATATTCCGTTTATGTTCTGGCTCTCCCCGGACTATGCGAAAAACTTCGGCGTAAACACGGATTGCCTGCGTAACCATGCTGCAAAAGAGGCAGTTTCACAGGACAATTTGTTTGCCACGGTTCTGGGCATGATGGACGTGAAATCAGTGGTTTATCAGCCGCAGCTGGATATTTTGTCGCAATGTCGTCGCTAAGCGGGCTTGCATTAGACCGAACGGTCTATTAGAGTAAGAGCATGAGCAGACATACAGAACACGATACACGAGAACATTTGCTGGCTACCGGCGAGCGCCTTTGCATGCATCGCGGGTTTACCGGTATGGGGCTGAGTGAGTTATTAAAAACCGCTGAAGTGCCTAAGGGATCGTTTTATCACTATTTTCGATCCAAAGAGGCGTTTGGCGTAGCCATGCTGGAGCGGCACTACGCCAGCTACCATCAGCGCCTGGCAGCCCACTTCGCCAGCGGCGAAGGTGACTACCGGGATCGTGTTCTGAACTACTATCAGGAAACGCTGACGCAGTTCTGTCAGCAGGGCATCATCAGCGGGTGCCTGACGGTAAAACTGTCTGCCGAAGTGTGCGATCTCTCCGAAGATATGCGCACCGCCATGGATAAAGGGGCCAGCGGCGTAATCGCTCTGCTGGCTCAGGCGCTGGAAAAAGGCCGCGATGAAACAACGCTCTCCTTCTCCGGCGATCCGCTCACGCAGGCACAGGTGCTCTATTCCCTCTGGTTAGGCGCCAACCTGCAGGCAAAAATGTCTCGCAGCGCCGTGCCGCTCGAAAGCGCGCTGGCGCATGTGAAAAACTGTATTACCGCGCCTGGCGTGTAGCCGGCGTTTTTATTTACCCTTTTACTAGTCGACTGGTCTACTCAGGAGCCATTATGTCCGCTGAAAAGCTATTTACCCCACTGAAAGTGGGTGCCGTTACAGCCCCAAACCGCGTGTTTATGGCCCCACTTACCCGTCTGCGCAGCATCGAGCCGGGAGATATCCCAACGCCATTGATGGGTGAGTATTACCGTCAGCGCGCCAGCTCGGGCCTGATTATTTCCGAAGCCACGCAGATTTCTGCCCAGGCTAAAGGCTACGCCGGTGCGCCGGGTCTGCACAGCCCGGAACAGATCGCCGCGTGGAAAAAAATCACCGCAGGCGTTCATGCTGAAGATGGCCGTATTGCGGTTCAGCTGTGGCACACCGGTCGTATCTCGCACAGCAGCATCCAGCCTGGCGGTCAGGCGCCCGTTTCTGCCTCTGCCCTGAATGCGAATACCCGCACTTCCCTGCGCGATGAAAACGGTAATGCTATTCGCGTCGACACCACCACGCCACGCGCGCTTGAGCTGGACGAGATCCCGGGTATCGTGAATGATTTCCGTCAGGCCGTCGCCAACGCCCGTGAAGCGGGCTTCGACCTGGTTGAGCTGCACTCTGCGCACGGCTACCTGCTGCACCAGTTCCTGTCACCGTCTTCCAATCAGCGTACCGACCAGTACGGCGGCAGCGTTGAAAACCGCGCGCGTCTGGTGCTTGAAGTGGTAGATGCCGTGTGTAATGAGTGGAGCGCAGATCGCATTGGTATTCGAGTTTCCCCAATTGGTACCTTCCAGAACGTCGACAACGGTCCGAACGAAGAAGCGGATGCGCTGTATCTGATTGAAGAGCTGGCTAAACGCGGTATCGCGTATCTGCACATGTCCGAGCCGGACTGGGCAGGCGGCAAGCCCTACAGCGAAGCCTTCCGCCAGAAAGTTCGCGAGCGCTTCCACGGCGTGATTATCGGGGCGGGCGCTTATACGGCAGAGAAAGCCGAGGATCTGATCGGTAAAGGTCTGATCGACGCCGTGGCCTTTGGCCGTGATTACATTGCTAACCCGGATCTGGTTGCCCGTTTGCAGAAGAAAGCCGAACTGAACCCGCAGCGCCCTGAAAGCTTCTATGGCGGCGGCGCGGAAGGTTATACCGACTACCCTTCACTGTAATCCCGCTTTGTACATTGATAGCGGCGACCTTTCGCCGCTATACTAAAACATCGTTTCTGTTCAAAAAGATAATCCATTCCACTGGTTAATGAGGAAATTATGCGCCTACTTCACACCATGCTGCGCGTTGGCGACCTGCAACGTTCCATCGATTTCTACACTAACGTTCTGGGCATGAAGCTGCTGCGCACCAGCGAAAATCCGGAATATAAATACTCTCTGGCGTTTGTCGGTTACGGCCCGGAATCTGAAGAAGCGGTCATCGAGCTGACCTACAACTGGGGCGTGGACAGCTACGAGCTGGGTACGGCTTACGGCCACATCGCGCTGGAAGTGGATAACGCGGCTGAAGCCTGCGAACGTATCCGCAGCAATGGCGGTAACGTCACCCGTGAAGCCGGTCCGGTTAAAGGCGGCACCACCGTGATTGCGTTTGTTGAAGATCCGGACGGGTATAAAATCGAACTGATCGAAGCTAAAGACGCTGGTCGCGGTCTGGGCAATTGATCCCGCAGGGCGCACTATGCGCCCGTTGTTTTGCTGCATCCCCTCTCAAAATTTGCCATAATGCGCACTGCTTTTTCCCCCTTGTAAGAGACCCTGATGTCCGATAACGCTCAATTTACCGGTCTGTGCGACCGTTTTCGTGGTTTTTATCCCGTTGTCATTGATGTAGAAACAGCCGGATTTAACGCTAAAACCGATGCGCTGCTTGAAATTGCCGCCATCACGCTGAAGATGGATGAACAGGGCTGGCTTGTACCGGACACCACGCTGCATTTCCACGTTGAACCCTTTGAAGGCGCAAACTTACAGCCAGAGGCGCTGGCCTTTAACGGTATCGATCCGACAAACCCGCTGCGCGGGGCGGTAAGCGAATATGAGGCGCTGCACGCCATTTTCAAAATGGTGCGCAAAGGCATGAAAGAGAATGACTGTAGCCGCGCCATCATGGTGGCCCACAACGCTACGTTCGATCACAGCTTCACCATGGCTGCTGCCGAGCGCGCCTCGCTAAAGCGTAATCCATTCCATCCGTTTGTGACCTTCGACACCGCCGCGCTGAGCGGCCTGGCGCTGGGGCAAACCGTGCTCTCTAAAGCCTGCATCACGGCGGGTATTGCGTTTGACGGCACCCAGGCGCATTCCGCGTTATACGATACCGAGCGTACGGCGGAGCTGTTCTGTGAGATCGTCAACCGCTGGAAACGTCTGGGTGGCTGGCCGCTGCCGATGGGCGACGAGGCCGATCTTCAATCGTAGACTGGGTAATCAACAGCCCCACAGGACAAAAAAAAGCGACCAACATAATGTGGTCGCTTTTTTATATCCGCAGAAAACTTATTCTGCGTCCGGCTCTTCGGTTTTATACTTCGCCGCAGTCTCTTTGATCAGCTGTTGCAGTTCGCCGCGCTGATACATTTCAATCAGAATATCACAGCCGCCAACCAGTTCACCGTCAACCCACAGCTGTGGGAAGGTCGGCCAGTTTGCGTATTTTGGCAGCTCAGCGCGGATGTCCGGGTTTTGCAGGATATCAACGTAAGCAAAACGCTCACCACAGGCGGACAGCGCCTGAACCGCTTGCGCGGAGAAGCCGCAGCTTGGCAGCTTCGGAGAACCTTTCATGTACAGGAGAATCGGGTTTTCAGCGATCTGGCGCTGAATTTTTTCAATAGTGGTGCTCATGTCTTGCTTCCTTTAACTTCTGTTACGGCATCAGTCTGACATTGTAGCGGGTCAGGCCGACATCGGAAAATAACATTTTTGTCACGTCTCATTATTTTATCCGCTATCGCGTAAAGTTGCATTGATAATGACGTTTAAGGCTGCGCGCCGTGCGGTTTTGCTTAAGGAGCGAACAAGAGTGCGACAGAATGGTGAATTTTTTTGCACTTGCTAACGAAACACAATTTTTGAATGAAAAATGCTATTAACTTATTCCGATTTTATGGATTAGAATCGACTGGTTTTGTAAATCTCATGCGGGTATGTATTTTGGCTCGCACTTATCAGGGGACTGCCCAGTGGCGCGGATAACTAAAATCTCGATGACGCTCTGTGCTTTACTGTTTACCACACTCTCATTTACGCCAGCGGCGAACGCCTCCGAACAGGCGCGGCATTCTGCTGTACAAAAAACGCATCTGGCAAAAACCACAGAACGTAAGAAAAAAACCACCAGCAAAACAGTAAAGAAGAAAACCACCGCTCACACCAAAAAGACCGCCTCCAGTAAAACCAAAACTCTCCGTTCCGGCACGCACAAAACCACTCGCACGACCGCCAGCCTGGTGAATGATAAATGCACCGTGCGCAAAGGCCATAAAACGAAATGCGCAAAAGTGACGAAGCTGGCTGACGTGCATAAAGCGCGTATGCAGAAAGCGCAAAAAACGGCGATGAATAAACTGATGGGGCAAATAGGTAAACCATATCGCTGGGGTGGCACCTCTCCGCGCACCGGTTTTGACTGTAGTG
>NZ_JABMCU010000179.1:0-9398 GCF_013179605.1 Enterobacter sp. CM29
GCCGGGTGGTGGCTTCGCCTTACCCGGCCTACGATTCGATGTTTTTGTAGGTCGGGTAAGCGGAGCGCCACCCGACAATTTTACTGAACGCAGCAAAGCAAAAAGCCTGCTTTAAAAGCAGGCTTTTCAAATTTGGCTCCTCTGACTGGACTCGAACCAGTGACATACGGATTAACAGTCCGCCGTTCTACCGACTGAACTACAGAGGAATCGTGTGAACGGGGCGCATATTATCGATGCGCCCTGAGGATGTCAAAGGGTGAATGCAGATTTTCAATCGTTTGCCGATTTATTCTCCACTTCGCACATTTGTCAGGCACTTGCCGTTTCCGAAACCTCCTGCTCCGGTTTTTTTCGCGGATATTTCCACAGCCAGCGTCCGCTCACCATGCGCCAGTAGAACAGCGCCCCGCGCACGGCCCAGTCAAGGAACATCCCCAGCCAGACGCCGACAACGCCCATACCTAACATTACCCCCAGCGTGTAGCCCGCCACGACGCGGCAGCCCCACATGCCGAGCATGGAGACCCACATCGCAAACCGGGCATCGCGCGCCCCTTTCAGCCCGGCAGGAAGTACCCAGGACGCGGCCCAAATTGGCATAAACGCCGCGTTGAGCCAAATCAGCACCTTCACGACCTCTTTCACGTCATTTTCATGCGTATAGAACGAGGCCATCAGCCCGGCAAAAGGTGCAGTTCCCCACGCAATCGCCGTCAGTCCAATGGTTGAAAGCCAGAAGACATGCCGAAGCTGCCGTTCCGCCTGCCCTATCTGCCCCTTTCCGAGGCGTCTGCCGGTGATGATCGTCGACGCCGATCCCAGTGCGTTTCCGGGCAGGTTAATGAGCGAGGCGATGGAGAAGGCAATAAAGTTGCCGGCGATGACGTCTGTTCCCATCCCGGCAACAAACATCTGCGTCAGCAGTTTCCCACCATTAAACAACACGGATTCGATGCTGGCCGGAATCCCGATCCCCATCACTTCCCAGATAATGGCGAAGTTAAGCGGACGGAAATAGCTTTTAAGCGTCAGGCGCAGCGATGGCGTAATTCCCGCCATCAGCACGCCGATTATCGCCGCCGCACCAATATAGCGGGAAATGGTCAGCCCTAATCCCGCGCCGACAAAGCCCAGCCCCTCCCAGGAAAAGACACCGTAAATCAAAACGCTGCTGATAATGATGTTCAGGATGTTCATGCCGCCATTTATTAGCAGCGGAATTTTGGTATTCCCTGCGCCACGAAGCGCACCGCTACCAATCAGCGCGATGGCAGCCGCCGGATAGCTCAGCACCGTCATTTCCAGATAGGTGAGCGCCAGATCCTTCACTTCACCTGTCGCTTCACCCGCGACGATGTCGATAATTTCTTTGCCGTAATAATGGATAACCGCCGCCAGGATGATCGAAAAGAGGGTCATGATCATCAGCGACTGTCTGGCCGCCTCCCGGGCGCGTTTTGGATCGAGTTTTCCAAGACTAAACGCCACCACTACCGTTGTACCGAGATCGATAGCGGCAAAGAAGGACATCACAACCATGTTGAAACTGTCCGCCAGCCCTACCCCGGCCATGGCTTCTTTACCGAGCCAGCTCACCAGGAAGGTGCTTAACACCCCCATCAACAGGACGCAGGTATTCTCCAGGAAAATAGGCACAGCAAGGGGGGTGATTTCACGCCAGAACAGAACTCGATAACTCTTACGTTTTGCATACCAGGGCGTGCGCATAATCGCCTGGCGCAGGGGTGCGGTGACGTTCAAAATGGGCCTTAACGAGAAAGTTGAAACTCCATTTCAAATGATGGGGCAGAAATGCGTATCCTGCAAAGTATTTTCCATAAAATTATGTTTGGATTTACAACAAAATGACGACAGAATCATCAAACAATCACTTTTGCCTGAGATCAGGTTTGACAAAAGTTTTTTCGCCGCTAAGATAAGCCTCCACAACGATTCCTCTGTAGTTCAGTCGGTAGAACGGCGGACTGTTAATCCGTATGTCACTGGTTCGAGTCCAGTCAGAGGAGCCAAATTAAAAAAGCCTGCTTTTAGAGCAGGCTTTATGCTTTTCTGCGTTCGGTAAAATTGTCGGGTGGCGGCTTCGCCTTACCCGACCTACGTGATAACAGTCCTGAAGGCCCGGTAAGCGCAGCGCCACCGGGCAACAGAGTGTGCGATTACTCGCCTTTAGCGTCGACGTTTTTGATTTCGCCCATCACTTTCAGTTTTTTGGAGATGTCGCGACGCTCTTTGGACAGCTCAGCGTTTTTGATGATGTAGTCATCAACGCGATCTTCATAATCGCTCTTCATGCTGGCGATGATGCCCTGAATGGCTTCAACGCTCATACCTGGCTTGATGTAGTCGCTCAGGTTGTCCAGCAGCAGGACACGTTTCTGGTTGTCACGGATCTTCTTCTCTACGTCCTGGATTTCGCGCTGTAGCTTGTTTTTGCGGCGGAACAGGCGGACGAACTCCAGAACATCCTGGAACGAAGGCTTGGTAGTTTCCATTTTTACACCCCTGATAATGTGAGATTCGGATTCGTTAAAGCAACCGTTTTAACAGACAGCGGCTGCGAATGACAATGAGTATATCGTTTAAAACCATCATAACCCTAATTGTTGCTGAATCGAAGCAGCAGGCATCACATACGCTTTTTATTTGCGCAGTGCCCGGCAAATCAGCTGCGATAACAACTCCAGCTGTCGCGCCAGCTCCATACTCAGCCAGACATAGCCGTGGATGGGCGTTTCCGACACATTGTCGCCCTGACGCTCATTCATCAGCTGTTTGAGCTCGATGACGATGTCATTCAGCCGCTCGCTGTTCGCCCGTATCGGCTGTGGGTTACCTTCGTAAAGTGCATGAGCGATGGTCAGCAGGGTTTGTTGCGTCATCTGCTGCGTCTCTTTCAGCGTATGCGCATTGAGCATCAGAAGATGGCTGGGGCGTGAGGCCCAGTGGGCATTGATTTGCAGTTCAAGCATACAGACCAGATTACGGCTGACCGTTTGAATGGCTTCAAAAATGGCTTTCTGGATATGCGTCTCTTTGCTTGCCGGGGTAATTAACCCGCGCATTTTGACCACATCATTAAGGATTTTTTGCAGGTGCTTTTCCAGCCGCGGACGCTCAATCAGATTCGGTGAAAACCCGGCCTGGTAAACCCGGTTAAATGCCGTGACGTAGTTTGCCATCTGAATGCGCCAGTGCAGGAAGGCGCGCTGCGGCCAGATGCCGGTAAACAGCATGGCGAGCAACGAGCCGAGGATCACGTCCCCGCTTCGCCACAATGCGGTGGTCATATCGCCCGCCGGTGCGCCGACCACAACGGCGAGCGTAATGCCAATCAGCAGCGCCTGATACGGTTTCTTGCCGAGGGCCAGCCATCCGCAAAGAAACATCGCCACCGCGCACCACAGCAACATGAACGGAAATGAAATTAGCTCCAGCTTCAGGGCGATAAGCCCAAGCGCCGAGCCTAAAACGGTACCGCCTATGCGTTCGAAAGCGCGAGGGACCACGTTCCCCCAGAATGAGATCGGCCCCATCACCACCACCAGCGTGATCAGCGGCCACGTTCCTTCCGGGATATCCAGCAAACGAACCAGTACGAAGGTCAGCACAAACGCCAGCGCAATGCGGCAACCGTGCACCACGCGATAATGTTTGTATAACCGAATTTCAAAAGGGGTTAATGACTTGTCGGGGCGCACACCCGTCTCCAGCTCTACGGCAAACCACAATTGTACTGTGTTTTCAGCCGGGTGGATCGCGCCCGGCTGAAAAACCCTGCGTTTCGCAGGATTATCCCACTTTGTGCTCTACCGGTACAAACATCTCAATATCCCAGTAGCCGTCAGCATTGCCATCGTTCAGATAGCGTTCGAAGCAGGGTTTTGGCGCAATCTGGAATTTGCTGTCTTCCAGCAGGGAGTTGAAGAACTGATACCATGGGGTGGCGAAATCATGATTTTCGACGCGCGCGGCGGCAATAGCATACTCTCCGGCAGCAATTTCGGTCAGCATTACCCCTTCGCTGTTATCAGGGATAGTGAAATCGTCCGCTACCGTTACGGCGGTAACGCAGCGAAGCTTTTCTGCCGGCACGTCATCCGGATTGTCATAATAAACGGCCACCCACTCCTGCGGCTGAATATGTCGTCCATCTACCCACATGACCAGCTGTTCAAATCCCTGCTTGACCGTCTTTTCCCACGGTCCCACGAGATGAAAGCCAGCGATCGTACGTTTCTGTTGCTGCCTGATGCTGTAGTCCATGCTGCCTCCGTTTATTACTGTATATATATACACTATAAAGCAGAATCGAGATTATCGGCAAACCAGGAGTGTTTATTATGTGAGCAGACTCGCAACACTGCCAGTCTGCCCGAAAAGGTTAGAGTTTATGATGCAGATAATCGCCGAGGCGGGAGAAAAGGCCGCCCTTTTCAACGCGCTCCAGCGTAACCAATGGCCAGTGCGCTACCACCTTGTCACGATCGTACAGCTGGATCTCCCCTACCCGCTGATGCGCGGCGATCGGCGCTTCCAGCTCTTTTTTATCCATTACATATTTCGCCTTGATGTTCGGCACTTCCGTTTTGGGTAATGCCAGCCAGAAATCCTGATCCGTGCCCAGCGCGATCTGCTCTTTATCGCCATACCAGATGCGTTCGGTTCCCACTTTTTTGCCGTTATGCAGGATCTGCACCGTATCGAAATTTTGCTGTCCCCAGTGGAGCAGCTTGCGCGCCTGATCTTCACGTCCTTTCGGGCTGTCTGCCCCCATCACCACCGCAATCAGTCGACGCTGACCATCCACTGCGGAGGCGATCAGGTTAAAGCCCGCGCCCGAGGTGTGTCCCGTTTTCAGACCATCCACGTTCATGGTCTTATCCCACAGCAGGCCGTTGCGGTTCTGCTGAGTGATGCCGTTCCAGGTCAGACTCTTCTCGCTGTACATGTGGTAGAACTCAGGCTCGCCGTGGATGATGGCGCGGGAAAGTACGGCGAGATCGTAAGCGGAGCTGTGCTGACCCGGTGCATCCAGCCCGTGTACGGTTTCGAAGTGGGTATCGCGCAGGTTCAGCTTTTCAACGTAGTCATTCATCATCCTGACGAACTGCGGCTGACCGCCCGCCACGTGATCCGCCAGCGCCACGCAGGCGTCATTGCCGGAATCAACAATCAGGCCGCGGCTGAGATCGCGCACAGAAACCCGATCGCCCTGCTTCAGAAACATCAGAGACGAACCGTCAAAGACCGGATTGCCTTTTGCCCAGGCGTCACGTCCGACCGTCACAATGTCATCGGGGCTGATGCGGTGGCTATCAATAGCACGATCGACAACGTACCCCGTCATCAGTTTGGTCAGGCTCGCCGGATTACGCTGCTGATGTTCGTTGCCCGCCGTTAAGATTTGACCCGTGGTGTAATCCATCAATACCCAGGATCCTGCCTGGATGGCAGGCGGCTGAGGTGAAAAATCCAGCGGCTCGGCAGCCAGCGCGGATGAAATACTCGAAGCGAGTAAAGAAACAGCAATAAACAGACGGCGTTTCAACGGTATATCCTCAGGTCAGTAAAAATCGATGACCTTTTTACGGGAGTTCTGATGTCGTTACCTGCCTTAATTGCAAAAAAATGTGACAGCACGCAGATTTTTTCGGAACAAATCTCGCAAATTTCTTGCCTGAAGGTGCTTTTTATTCGGACTGCTCACCCCAATCGTTTACCATAGAGACGTCAATTTTTAACAGGATGAGATTACTGGTGTCTGACTCTGCCGCGCGCCCGACTTTTTTGTTCCACGATTACGAAACCTTTGGCACCCATCCGGCGCTGGACCGACCGGCGCAGTTTGCGGCTATCCGAACCGATGACGAATTTAACGTCATCGGCGAACCCGAGGTGTTTTACTGTAAACCCGCCGATGACTATCTGCCGCAGCCAGGCGCGGTGATGGTGACGGGCATCACGCCTCAGGAAGCGCGGGATAAAGGCGTTAGCGAAGCAGAATTTGCCCGTCGCATCCACGACCTGTTCACGGTGCCCAATACCTGCGTGGTGGGTTACAACAACATCCGTTTTGACGATGAAGTGACGCGCAATATCTTCTACCGCAACTTCTACGATCCCTATGCCTGGAGCTGGCAGAACCGCAATTCGCGCTGGGATTTGCTGGATATTATGCGCGCCTGCTATGCGCTGCGCCCGGAGGGAATTAACTGGCCGGAGAACGACGACGGCTTGCCGAGCTTCAGGCTCGAGCACCTGACGCGGGCCAACGGCATCGAGCACAGCAACGCCCACGACGCGATGGCAGACGTCTACGCGACCATCGCTATGGCGAAGCTCGTAAAAACCGCGCAGCCGCGCCTGTTTGAGTATCTGCTGAGCCATCGCAGCAAGCAAAAGCTGATGACGCTGATTGACGTGCCGCAGATGAAACCGCTGGTGCATATTTCAGGGATGTTCGGCGCGTGGCGCGGGAACACAAGCTGGGTGGCGCCGCTTGCCTGGCATCCGGACAACCGTAACGCCGTCATCATGGTGGATCTTGCCGGGGATATCTCCCCGATGCTTGAGCTCGACAGCGACACCTTACGTGAACGGCTCTATACGCCGAAAGAGGCGCTGGGTGACCTGCCAGCCGTACCGGTAAAACTGGTGCACATCAATAAATGCCCGGTGCTTGCGCAGGCCAACACGCTGCGTCCGGAAGACGCCGACCGGCTGGGGATTAACCGTCAGCACTGCCTCGATAACCTGAAAGTGCTGCGCGACAACCCGCAGGTGCGCGAGAAAGTCGTCGCCATTTTTGCCGAAGCAGAGCCGTTCATGCCGTCTGAGAATGTGGATGCGCAGCTTTATAACGGCTTCTTTAGCGATGCCGATCGCGCGGCGATGAACATCGTGCTGCAAACCGACCCGCGTAACCTGCCCGCGCTGGATATCACCTTCGCAGATAAGCGTATTGAGAAGCTGATGTTTAACTACCGTGCGCGCAACTATCCCGGCTCGCTGGATGAAGCAGAGCAGGAGCGCTGGTTACAGCATCGGCGCAACGTGTTTACACCGGAGTTTCTTAATAGCTATGCCCAGGAGCTGGAGATGCTTTACGGCCAGTATGAAGGGGATGCTGAGAAACAGGCGCTGCTGAAAGCGCTGTTCCAGTACGCGCAAGAAATTGTCTGAGTAGCGGGTACAAAAAAGCCGGAGGCGATGTCTCCGGCTTTTTTTTTGCCCGGTGGCGCTTCGCTTACGCGGGCCTACGGTGTAGAAGTCCGTAGGTCGGGTAAGGCGAAGCCGCCACCCGACACAGTCTTACGCGACGTCTTCGTACTGAGGAACCGGGTTGCGGAAGCTCTTCGTTACGCAAGCCAGGTAAATCAGACCGATTGCACCCCAGATCAGACCCAGAACCATTGAGCTCTCTTCCAGGTTGATCCACAGGGCGCCCACCGTCAGGGCACCACACACTGGCAGCACCAGATAGTTGATGTGGTCCTTCAGCGTCTTGTTGCGCTTCTCACGGATCCAGAACTGCGAAATCACGGAGAGGTTAACGAAGGTGAACGCCACCAGCGCACCAAAGTTAATCAGCGCAGTGGCCGTTACCAGGTCGAACTTGATTGCCAGCAGGGCAATCGCGCCCACCAGCAGCACGTTCCACGCCGGGGTACGCCATTTCGGATGCACGTAACCAAAGAAGCGAGTTGGGAACACACCGTCACGGCCCATCACGTACATCAGACGAGAAACGCCCGCGTGCGCTGCCATACCGGATGCCAGTACGGTGACGCTGGAGAAGATCAGCACGCCCCACTGGAAGGTTTTACCCGCCACGTACAGCATGATTTCAGGCTGCGATGCATCCGGATCTTTAAAGCGAGAGATATCCGGGAAGTACAGCTGTAAGAAATAAGACGCACCGATGAAGATCAGGCCGCCAATCAGCGCGGTCAGGAAAATCGCTTTCGGGATCACACGCTCGGCATCTTTGGTCTCTTCAGACAGAGAAGAGATACCGTCGAAGCCCAGGAACGAGAAGCACAGGATAGTCGCCCCGGTGATCATCGGCACAACGTGCGCACCTTCAGACCAGAACGGACGGGTGCTGGTCAGCGTACCTGCGCCCTCACCGTGGGAAACGCCGTAGATGATCAGCCCAACGATAACCGCAACAATCCCCATCTGAAGGATCACGATCAGGGTGTTGAAGTTAGCCACGGTCTTGATGCTGCGCAGGTTAGAGATGGTCATAAAGGCCACCAGCGCCACAACGAAGATCCACGACGGTACGGAAGGTACCAGCGCTTCGAAGTAAATTTTTGCCAGCAGAATGTTGATCATCGGCATGAACAGGTAGTCCAGCAGTGATGACCAGCCCACCATAAAGCCAACAGCCGGGCTAATGGATTTCTGAGCATAGGTGTACGCAGAGCCTGCGGACGGGAAACGGCGAACCAGTTTACCGTAGCTCAGCGCTGTAAAGAGAATGGCGACCAGTGCAAAGGCGTACGCCGTTGCAACGTGACCGTCAGTAAGGCCTGATACGATACCGAATGTATCGAACAGCGTCATCGGTTGCATATAGGCAAGGCCCATCATAACAACCGGAATCAACGTAAGCGTTTTACGTAATTCCACGCGAGAGGTGTTTGGAGTTGCGTTATGCGACATAGTTATTCTCCTTTACGGTGATAACCGCCACGTAAGCGAAAAATTGCCCCATTTCTTTCTTCCTCAGCGACAACAACTGTCGGATTTTAGTAAATATCTATCCGGTACGAAGCCCGGCCTCTTGGTTTTTAGTTTCGTTTCGTACATGCAAAAAAAAATAACCGACGCCTTTTATATCGTCGATTATTCATTTGTTTGCAGCGGCGGCATTTTGCCCTATTCCAGATACAAAAGGCAATACATTGAGAAACCTGCCCATAAATTAATTTTACTAACTGGTTGATTTCCCATCATCTGCCTGAGTGTAAACTGTCGCGATAGCACTATTTGCTAAAATTTCGTCTCGCCACCAGGCGCTGGCAAGCCCGGCGGTCTGTTCATTCCAGCCCACCCATACCGATTCGTTACTGCTCTGCGCTAAAACCTGTTTTTCCACCAGCGCGCCGCTTTCAATAAAGCGCTGTGCTAAATAACGGGGAAGGTAGCCGCACCCCAGGCCGCTTATTTGCAGTTCCAGCTTGGTTTTAAAATCAAAAACGGTGATGGCCTCCTGCTCATCCAGCAGCTGCGATGAAATGCCGCATTCGGGGCGAGAACTGTCTCCAACCACAATGGCGCGATAGTTTTTAATGACGCGTCTTGAAACAGGCTCCGGTTCATTCGCCAGCGGGTGATGAGGCGCAACGGCAAAAACCTGCTCCAGA
>NZ_JABMCU010000018.1:0-34723 GCF_013179605.1 Enterobacter sp. CM29
GCGCTAAAGCCGGAAACCGCCACGCGGGTTATTGATGGTCAGCGTGAAACGGTCGCCATCAACACCCTGCGACCGGGTGACGTGATTGAAGTGCCCGCAGGCGGACGTCTGCCAGCCGATGGGGCCCTCGTTACCGCCACCGCAAGTTTTGACGAAAGTGCCCTGACCGGGGAATCCATCCCGGTTGCGCGCGCGGCGGGTGAAAAGGTGCCTGCGGGCGCCACCAGCGTCGACCGACTGGTGCAGTTGACGGTCATTTCCGAACCGGGCGACAGCGCCATCGACCGCATCCTCAGGCTGATTGAAGAGGCCGAGGAGCGCCGCGCGCCGGTAGAACGCTTTATCGATCGCTTCAGCCGGATTTACACCCCCGCCATCATGCTGGTGGCGCTGCTGGTCACCGTCGTCCCGCCGCTGTTCTTCGGCGCGCCGTGGGAGGGCTGGATTTACAAAGGGCTGACGCTGCTGCTGATCGGCTGTCCGTGTGCGCTGGTGATCTCCACCCCGGCGGCGATTACCTCCGGGCTGGCGGCGGCGGCACGTCGCGGGGCGCTGATTAAGGGCGGCGCGGCGCTGGAGCAACTGAGTCAGGTCCAGCACATCGCCTTCGATAAAACCGGCACGCTGACCGTCGGCAGGCCGCAGGTGACCGGCGTGTATCCGCAGGACATCAGTGAAGACGCCCTGCTGACGCTGGCCGCTGCCGTGGAGCAGGGTTCCACCCACCCTCTGGCGCAGGCGATTGTGCGTGAAGCGAAGGGCCGCGGGCTGAACATCCCTCCGGCAACGGCCCAGCGAGCGCTGGTCGGGTCAGGGATTGAAGCTGTGGTCGAAGGCAAAAAAGTGCTGATCGCCGCGGCGGACGCGCGCTCTACTCCACAGGTTGAGGCGCTGGAGCAGGCCGGGCAGACGGTCATTACCGTGATGCAGGACGGTGTGCCGATGGGCATGCTGGCGCTGCGCGACACCCTGCGTGACGATGCGAAAGAGGCCGTCGACGCACTGCACAGGCTGGGAGTACAGGGCGTGATCCTGACCGGCGATAATCCGCGCGCGGCGGCGGCGATTGCAGGCGAGCTGGGGCTGGAGTTTAAGGCCGGATTGTTGCCTGCGGATAAAGTCAGCGCGGTAACCGGGCTGAACAGCAACGCCCCGCTGGCGATGGTCGGGGACGGAATAAACGATGCCCCGGCAATGAAAGCTTCCACCATCGGCATTGCGATGGGCAGCGGCACCGACGTGGCACTGGAGACCGCCGATGCGGCGCTGACGCACAACCGCCTGACCGGGCTGGCGCAGATGATAGAACTTGCGCGGGCGACGCGCGCCAATATTCGGCAGAACATCGCCATTGCGCTGGGTCTGAAGGGGGTTTTCCTGGTCACCACGCTGCTCGGCATGACCGGACTGTGGCTGGCGGTACTGGCGGATACGGGGGCGACGGTGCTGGTTACGGCGAACGCGTTGCGGTTGTTGCGTCAAAGGTAAAAGTGAAACGGCAACCGGGTTGCCGTTTCTCGTGTTTGCCCCCTCTCCCCGCGGGAGAGGGCCGGGGTGAGGGCATCAGGCCGCACGCGTCACTGCATCCCTAACAGCCCCGGCAACCACAATGAAATCGCCGGAATGTACGTCACCATCCCCAGCACGACCAGCAACATACCGTAAAACGGCAGCATCGCCCGCACCACGTGTTCGATCTTCTGCTTACTCACCGCGCTCGCCACGAACAGCACCGACCCGACCGGCGGCGTGATCAGCCCAATCCCCAGGTTAACCATCATGATCATCCCAAAATGCACCGGGTCGATACCCAGTGCATTGGTCACCGGCAGCAGCACCGGCGTGAGGATCAGGATGATCGGCGCCATGTCCATCAGCGTGCCAATCAGCAGCAGCATGATGTTGAGGTACATGAGGATCACGTACTTGTTATCGGAGAGCGATGTGAAGAATTCGGTGATGCGCATCGGCAGTTGCATGTAGGTCATCACCGCCCCAAACGCCGCGGCAAAGCCGATTAAAATCATCACGATGGTGACGGTTTTCACCGTGCGGCACATCAGCTTCGGCAGTTCGCTCCACTTGTAGTCGCGGTAGATAAACATGGTGACGAAGAACGCCCACAGGCAGGCCACGGCGGCAGATTCGGTGGCGGTAAAAATCCCGGACAAGATCCCGCCGAGGATAATCACCACCGTCATCAGCCCCCACAGGGCATCGAGCATAATTTTCAGCGCCTGCCTGAACGGGATTTTGTCCCCCTTCGGGTAGCCGCGCTTGCGGGCGAAGCACAGGCAGAGCACCATCAGGCTCACGCCCAGCAGCAGGCCCGGCAGCACGCCCGCGATAAACAGTGTGGCGATGGAGACCGTTCCCCCCGCCGCCAGGGAGTAAATCACCGAGTTGTGGCTGGGCGGGATCAGAATCGCCTGCACCGACCCGCTGGCCGTCACCGCCGCCGCGTATTCGCGCGGATAACCCTTCTTCTCCATCTCCGGGATCATCACGCTGCCGATAGACGCCGTATCCGCCACCGACGAGCCGGAAATCGCGCCGAAGAACGTCGAGGCGACAATGTTCACCAGCGACAGCCCACCGCGGATAAAGCCGACGAACACGTAGGCGAAATTCACCAGCCGTCGGGCAATGCCCCCTTCCGCCATGATCGCCCCGGCAAGAATGAAGAACGGGATTGCCAGAAGGGTAAATTTATTCACCCCGCTGGTGATCTGGATCATCAGCGCCTCCAGCGGCAGGTCAATCCACAGCGCGCCCGCCACGGCGCTTAAGCCGACGGCGAAGGCCACCGGCATCCCCAGCGCCAGCAAAATGGCGAGGGTGAATAACAAAACAAAAGCATCCATTGTTCACCCCTTAACTGTGATTGCCGATCAGCACGACCGGACGGTTTTCCTGCGAGCCAAACAGCAGGCGTTCAAGCACAAACAGGATCAAAATGGCCGACCCGACAGGCAGAGGCAGATAGCTTTCGCCGGAGGTCAGGAGCGGAAACTCCGCCACCGGCTGCTCCCACAGCTCAACGCACAGCCAGTAGCTGTACCAGCACATCAGGCCAGAAATCAGCAGCATCAGCAGATCCACTACCCGCGCGCACAGCCTTTGCAGCGACGCGGGCAGGCGGTCGGTAAGCATGTTGACCGCAATATGCGACCCGGCGCGGTAGCTCACCGCCGCGCCGATGAAGGTAAACGTCACCATGCAGATAATGGCGATCGGTTCCGGCCAGGATTCGCCGCGATTGAGCACGTAGCGTGAGAAGATGCCGATGGGGATGACAATCGTCATCACCAGCAGCGAGAGACCCGCCACCGCCATGGCGAGCAGGTACAGACGATCCATCCACTTCAGGTAGAGTTCGGACATACGTACTCCGGATTACTGAACGTCAGCGATGGCTTTCATCAGATCCTGATGCTTGTCGCCATACTGCGCGCGCACCGGCTCAGTGGCTTTGATGAACACCGTTTTGTCGATATCGTGGAACTTCACGCCGCCAGCCTTCATTTTTGCCAGCGCCTGGTCGTTATACGCATTCCACAGCTTGCGCTGCTCGAACTGCGCTTCGCGGGCCAGCGTCAGGATCTTTTGCTGTTCGTCAGCGCTCAGTTTGTCCCATTTCACTTTGGAGTAGAGCAGCATTTCCGGAGTGATAAAGTGGCCGCTCAGCGTGTAGTTTTTGGCGATCGGCATGTAATTGTGGGCGATAAAGGTTGGCGGGTTGTTCTCCGCGCCATCGATCACCCCGGTCTGCATGCCGCTGTAAACCTCGCTGACGCCCATCGCCACCGAGTTCGCCCCCATCGCTTTCAGCGTGGCCAGCGCCACCGGGCTACCCTGGACGCGGATCTTCTTCCCTTTCAGGTCTTCCGGTTTAACGATTGGCTCTTTGGTGATCAGGTTGCGGGTGCCGGAATCCATCCAGCCGAGGAAGACCAGGCGCGATTTCGGGTTGGCGGTCAGCTTGTCGCCAATCTGCTTGCCGATATCCCCGTCGATCACCTTGTGCATGTGGTCTTCATCGCGGAATACGTAGGGCAGCGTAAACACTTCGATATCCGGCAGGATGGCGGCAACCGGCGCCATAGAGACGCGGATCATGTCTATCGCCCCCATCTGCGCCTGCTCAATCATCTGCTTTTCATCCCCCAGCACGCCGCCGGGGAAGACCTTAATCTCCAGCTTGCCATCGGTTTGTTGTTTGAGTTTTTCACCCATCTGCTGAACCGCCACCACGTTCGGGTAGCCTTCAGGATGCACATCGGCGGCTTTGATGGTCTGGGCAGAAACGGTGCAGGCAAAAGCAGACAGGCACAGAGCAGCCAGTAACGGCTTGAGGGTCGTTTTCATTGAGTCAACTCCAGGGTAGTGAAATAAGCGTTAAAACGATGTTTTAGTTTTTGACGTTTAAAAATTAGACTACGGCTGGAAAAAGGAGGGTGAAGCGCCTCACAAAAAGCGCGAAATTTTGAAACGATGGTTCGAAATTGTGATGAGTACTTGTCGGGTGGCGGCTGCGCCTTACCCGACCTACTACACCCGTAGGCCCGTGCAAGCGAAGCGCCGCCGGGCGTCAGGCCGCACTTACCCCTTACGAATCAAATACCGGTACGGCAAGGTCTCGGTTTGCTGCGCTACCAGTTCATGTTCCATAAAGGTACAAAAACCGGGAATATCGCGGGTAGTGGCCGGGTCATCGGCGACGATCAGCAGCGTTTCGCCGCTCTGCATGTTACGGACGGTCTTACGCACCATCATTACCGGCTCCGGGCAACGGAGGCCCTGAGCATCAAGCGTGTGGTCTGGGCTGGAAAACAGGTCGGTCATGTTCTTCTCGTTCAGGTAAAAACGGCTGTAGTTTACGCCCCGCTATCGCCAATGCAAACCAGGTTAACGATTGCGTGAAAATTAGCCATTGCAAAGTGTCGTTAAAGCAGTATCATGCGGCGGCTTTATTGGGTTCCCTCACCCCAAATATTAATCAAAAAGGTACAATATGAACTCCTTTACACAATCGCAACGCGTCAAGGCGTTGTTCTGGCTTTCGCTATTTCATCTGCTGGTGATCATCTCCAGTAACTATCTGGTACAGCTCCCCATCTCCATTTTTGGTTTCCATACCACCTGGGGCGCGTTCAGTTTCCCGTTTATTTTCCTTGCGACGGATTTAACCGTGCGTATTTTTGGCGCACCGCTGGCGCGGCGGATTATTTTTGCGGTGATGATCCCGGCACTGTTTGTCTCCTACGCCATCTCCTCGCTGTTTTACATGGGAAGCTGGCAGGGCTTCGAAGCCCTGACGCATTTCAACCTGTTCGTCGCGCGTATTGCCGCCGCCAGCTTTATGGCCTATGCCCTGGGGCAGATCCTTGATGTCCACGTGTTTAACCGCCTGCGTCAGAACCATCGCTGGTGGATGGCACCAACGGCTTCCACGCTGTTCGGTAACGTGAGCGATACGCTGGCCTTCTTCTTCATTGCCTTCTGGCGCAGCCCGGACGCCTTCATGGCAGAACACTGGATGGAAATCGCTCTGGTGGACTACGCCTTTAAGGTGCTTATCAGCCTGGTCTTCTTCCTGCCGATGTACGGCGTGCTGTTGAATATGCTGCTGAAAAGACTGGCAGATAAATCTGAAATCTCCGCATTGCAGGCAGGTTAAGGGTTCGCTTTATCAGTTGTGATAAGATGAACGAATGAGCCGCTATGGCCGTTTATCGAAAGGAAGAAGTCAATGCGCAATCTGGTTAAATATGTCGGGATTGGCCTGCTGGTTGTTGGCCTTGCAGCCTGTGATAACAGCGACACCAAAACGCCTGCTCAGGGCGCGTCAGCAGAAAGCAACGCCACCGGTCAGCCGGTGAGCCTGATGGATGGCAAACTCAGTTTCTCTCTGCCCGCGGACATGACCGATCAGAGCGGTAAGCTGGGCACCCAGGCGAACAACATGCACGTCTACTCCGATGCCACCGGGCAAAAAGCAGTCATTGTGATTGTCGGTGACGATACCAGCGAAGATCTGGGTGTGCTGTCCAAACGTCTGGAAGATCAGCAGCGCAGCCGCGACCCGCAGCTTCAGGTGGTGACCAATAAGTCTATCGAGCTGAAAGGCCACACGCTGCAACAGCTGGACAGCATCATCTCCGCCAAAGGCCAGACCGCTTACTCCTCCGTGGTTCTCGGCAAGGTAGATAATAAACTGCTGACCATGCAGATCACTCTGCCTGCAGATAATCAGCAAAAAGCGCAGGCAACCGCTGAAAACATCATTAACACCCTCGTGATCCAGTAATCGTTCACCAGGATGACGTGGCCTCCGTCGCTTGCGCCGGGGGCCATTTTTTTTCCATGACTTTAAGACTAACGCTCCAGACGAAGCGAATCCGGCGCACTACAATTAGCAAGCCCCCCGGAAAAAGGAATTCTTATGACTGCCAGCCCGCCCGACAAAGCCGGACTTCATATTTTATTAAAACTCGCCTGCCTGGTGGTTATCCTTGCGGGTATCCATGCGGCGGCGGATATCATTGTTCAGCTTCTGCTGGCGCTGTTTTTCGCCATCGTCCTCAACCCGCTGGTGACGTGGTTTTTACGCCGGGGCATCAGCCGCCCGGTCGCGATTACCATTGTGGTGATGGTGATGCTGGTTGTCCTGACGGCGCTGTTCGGCGTGCTCGCCGCCTCGCTGAGCGAATTTTCCACCATGCTGCCGCAGTACAATAAAGAGCTGACGCGCAAGCTGGTCGATCTCCAGCGCATGTTGCCGTTCGTTAATCTGCATATCTCACCGGAACGGATGCTGCGCCGGATGGATTCCGAGAAGGTGATGACCTACGCCACCACGTTGATGACCGGGCTTTCCGGGGCAATGGCCAGCATTCTGCTGCTGGTGATGACGGTGGTGTTTATGCTGTTCGAAGTGCGCCACGTGCCGTATAAGCTGCGTTTTGCCCTGAACAATCCGCAGATCCACATTGCCGGCTTGCATCGCGCGCTGAAGGGTGTGTCCAAATATCTGGCGCTGAAAACGCTGTTAAGCCTGTGGACCGGCGTGATCGTCTGGCTGGGGCTGGTGCTGCTGGACGTGCAGTTCGCGCTGATGTGGGGCGTGCTGGCGTTTTTACTGAACTACGTGCCCAATATCGGCGCGGTGCTTTCTGCCGTTCCGCCGATGATCCAGGCGTTCCTGTTTAACGGTTTTTATGAGTGCATGCTGGTAGGAGCGCTGTTCCTCGTCGTGCATATGGTGCTGGGCAATATTCTCGAACCGCGCATGATGGGTCACCGTCTGGGCATGTCGACGATGGTGGTGTTTTTATCGTTACTGATCTGGGGATGGCTGCTGGGACCGGTGGGCATGCTGCTCTCCGTGCCGCTCACCAGCGTCTGTAAAATCTGGATGGAAACCACGAAAGGAGGCAGTAAACTCGCCATTCTGCTGGGTCCGGGTCGGCCAAAAAGCCGTTTGCCGGGATAACCGGGTGGAAAGGGTTAAAAGTGACGTTTATTCGCCAGCGCGACGACAACATTGTACGATGTGCGCAGCAAATCGCGCTGGCGAAGAAAAAGTCACAGAAACAGGTTTATCGCGGACGCGCGTAGATGAAATTTACACTTACCCTTATCGACTGGCAGGCAAGAGCGCCAGGACTCAGCGATGCCGACGAATGGCAGGCATGGTCACGCCGGTCTGACGCCATCGATCCTGATGCACCGCTGGCGAAACTGACCGATCTGCCGATGATGACCGCCCGCCGCCTGAATTCAGGCAGCAAGCTGGCCGTCGATCTTGGCCTGATGATGCTGCGCAAACACCGCATCGACGCCGTCGTCTACAGCAGCCGTCACGGGGAGCTGGAACGCAATTTTCGTATTCTCCAGGCCCTGGCGGCAGATCAGCCCGTTTCCCCCACCGATTTTGCCATGTCGGTACACAACTCGGCGGTCGGCAATCTCACTATCGCCGCGCGTCAGCCTGTTGTCTCTTCGTCGGTTTCCGCCGGTATGGATACCTTCCAGCAGAGCTTATGCGAGGTGCTGAGTCTGCTACATGCGGGCTACTCACGCGTGTTGCTGGTAGATTTCGACGGTCTGCTGCCGGAGTTTTATCACGCCGGGCTGCCGCCGCAGATGCCCGTCTGGCCCTACGCGCTGGCGCTGGTAATTGAGGCCGGAAATACGCTCAGCTGTGAAACGCACGCCAACCGCAGGCCTGAAGAGCCCGCGCTGCCGCAAAGCCTGCAGTTCCTGCGCCATTACCTGCGGGACGAGCGCCAGTTTACCCTGCCGGGCGAGCGCCTGCTGTGGCAATGGACGCGCCAATGAGAGGGTTACGTTCCCGCCTCGATCGGGTATGGCGCATGCTGATGACCGGATTGTGCTTCGCCCTGTTCGGCCTCGGCGGGCTGACGCTGTCGCTGGTGTGGTTTAACCTGCTGCTGATTTTCCAGCGTGACCGCACCCAACGTCGCCGCCTGGCACGCCGCACTATTTCTGCCAGTTTCCGCCTGTTCCTCGCGGTGGTACGCGGTGTAGGGGTACTGGATTACCGTTTCAACAACCTGGACGTTTTGCGCGCCGAGCGGGGCTGTCTGGTGATTGCGAACCATCCCTCGCTGCTGGACTACGTTCTGCTGGCGTCGGTGATGAACGAAACCGACTGTCTGGTGAAAAGCGCGTTGCTGCGTAACCCGTTCGTCAGCGGCGTGATCCGCGCGGCGGACTATCTGATTAACAGCGAAGCCGACACGCTGCTTGCCGCAAGCCAGCAGCGTCTGGCCCAGGGCGACACCCTGCTTATCTTCCCCGAAGGCACCCGCACCCGGGTGGGGGAAGCCATTACCCTGCAGCGTGGGGCGGCGAATATCGCCGTTCGCTGCAACAGCGCCGTGCGCGTGGTGGTGATCCACTGTAGCGAACGGATGCTGGATAAACAGAGCAACTGGTATAACGTGCCCCCCAACAAACCTGTTTTCACCGTGGATGTTCGCGAACGCATCAACATTCATGATTTTTATGATGCGAGTCAGCACGAACCCGCGCTGGCGGCAAGGCAGTTAAACCGGCATATGCAGCATCAGTTAACAACCGGTCTTCAATCTTTGTCAGGAACGAAAGATGCAAGCGCTCTATCTTGAAATTAAGAATCTCATTATCTCTACGCTGAATCTGGAAGAACTTACCCCAGAGGATATTGATACAGACGCCGCGCTCTTTGGCGACGGCCTCGGTCTGGACTCAATCGACGCCCTTGAGCTGGGGCTGGCGGTAAAAAATCAGTACGGCGTAGTGCTTTCTGCCGAAAGTGACGAGATGCGTCAGCACTTCTATTCCGTTGCCACGCTCGCGGCTTTTATTCATCAACAACGCGCCTGAGAATGACCGCTATGACAGAACAACAAACGATTTATCAGGAAGTCTCTGCGCTTCTTATTACGCTGTTTGAAATCGCCCCGGAGGATATTACCCCTGAGGCACGGCTTTACGAGGATCTGGATCTCGACAGCATTGATGCCGTCGATATGGTAGTGCACCTGCAAAAGAAAACGGGCCATAAAATCAAGCCCGAAACCTTCAAAGCGGTGCGCACGGTGCAGGACGTCGTGGACGTTGTGGAACAGCTTCAGCGCGACGCGTAACGTGCGTTCGATTCCAGTTCTTCCCGCCCTGACGGGGCTGATGCTGCTGGCATGGCCGTTTTTGATCGGCTTCGGGCTGGCGAATAATAGCCTGCACGGGATACTGCCCGTGATGGCGCTGGTGCTGCTGTTACGCGTCTGCCAGGCCCGTCGGCAGGGCGGTCCCCTGCGTTATCTTTTCGTGAGCGTGGCGCTGGCTGGCATAGCGCTTTGCGCGGCGAGCTACGTCCTGCACGCGCACCAGTGGGTGCTGTTTTATCCGGTGGTGGTGAATCTGGTGATGCTGGTGGTGTTTGGTGGTTCGCTGTGGACGGCAATGCCTGTCGTTGAACGGCTGGCGCGCCTGCGTGAACCTGATCTCTCCCCTGTCGGGGTACGTTACACGCGCCGGGTTACCCAGGTCTGGTGCGGCTTTTTTATTATTAACGGGGCGATCGCGCTGTTTACCGTATTACACGCCGATATCCGTCTGTGGACGCTGTGGAACGGGATGATTGCCTATATCCTGATGGGCACGCTGATGGCCGGCGAGTGGCTGGTGCGACAACGGGTGATGAAAAACGATGCTTAACCCTCTCCCGCTTAGCCAGTGGCTCAGTGCGCCCCGCCCTGACGACACCCCTGTCGCCTGGCAGGACAACCATCTCTGGACGCTTGGCGATCTGCGCCACGACGTCACTCAGTTGGTCGACACGCTGCGTGATGAAGAAGGCGAGCGCTGGGCGCTGTGCATCGAAAACGGCTATCTGTTTATTGTCGCGCTGCTGGCGACGCTGCATGCGGGTAAAACGCCGGTCCTCCCTGGGCACAACCGGGCGGCGCAGCTTAACGAACAGCGGGCGCTGTTCAGCGGCGTCCTGAGCGACACCACGCTCGATTTTCAGGGGCGACAGCTGCGGGTGGCTTCCGCTCAGCGGGCAGGCCATCCCTTTTCACCGCTGCCTGCCATCGATGAGATGCGCACGATCGAGCTTTACACCTCCGGCTCGACCGGCACGCCGCAGCGGGTGAGTAAGCCGGTGGTCAGCCTGGATCGTGAGGCTCGTCTGCTGGCGGAACATTTTGGCGATCGTCTGGCAGGCTGTCACGTCGTCGCTTCCGTGGTGCTGCACCACCTGTATGGCCTGACGTTTCGTGTCGTCTTACCCATGGCGCTCGGCCTGCCGCTGCACGCCAGCCTGCTCAACTATGCCGAGCAGCTCTCTGCCCTTCCCGACGATAAACGCTATCTTTTCATCAGCAGTCCGGCGTTTCTCAAGCGGCTGGACGCGTCACTGACGCCGCCCCCCGTCAACCTGCTCTTCTCCGCTGGCGGCGCGCTGCCCTGGCAGGAGGTCGCCGCGGTTCAGGCCTGGCTCAACGTCTGGCCGGATGAAATATACGGCAGCACAGAAACGGGGGTTATGGCCTGGCGCTACCGTCAGGAGGAAAGCATCCGCTGGCAGCCTTTCCCCGGCGTGACGTTTCACGGCGATCGCGTGACGTCGCCGCTGATCCCCGAGGCGGAGGGGGTCCTGCTGGATGATATCCTGCACTTCACGGCTGACGGGCAGTTCAGCCTCGTCGGGCGCCGCGGTCGGGTGGTCAAAATTGAAGATAAGCGCATTTCGCTCGATGACATTGAGCGCCGCCTGCTGGCGCTGGACGGCATCCGCGAAGCCGCCGCGCTGACGGTGACGCGCGGCGGGCGTCAGGGTATTGGCGTATTGCTGGTGCTGAATAAAGCGGTGCGTCAGCAACACGAACAGAGCAAAAAAGCGCAGGAGCTCGCCTGGCGTCGCGCCCTTCGCCCCTGGCTTGAACCGGTTGCCGTGCCGCGCTACTGGCGGATCGTTGATGAAATTCCGGTCAACAGCATGAACAAGCGCGTAACTGCGCAGCTACAGGAGTTGTTTCATGAAAATCCCTGAAATCGAACGCCGCGAGCCTGGCCCCGGGTATCTGGAGATAACCCTTTATCTTGATCCTGACCTGCTCTGGTTTAAGGGACATTTCGCCGTACAGCCGCTGCTGCCGGGCGTGGCCCAGCTCGACCGGGTGATGCATTACGCTGCCGCGCTGGCGCCGGGCTACCGTTTTCACAGTATTCAGAACGTAAAGTTCGCCGCCCCGCTGTTACCGGAGAACACGGTCACGCTGCTCCTTGCCTGGCAGCCCGAACGCCAGATGCTGACCTTTAGCTACCAGCGCCATGCGGGTAACGAGCGTCACACCGCCAGCAGCGGGAAGATTCGCTTATGTCAGTAACCTTCCGTCCCTGCGTCCTGATCCCGTGCTACAACCACGGGGCGATGATGGCTTCGGTGCTGGCGCGCCTGGCGCCTTTCGATCTGCCCTGTCTGGTGGTGGACGACGGCAGCGATGAAACCACGCGCCGCACGCTTGAAGCGCTGGCGGCGGATCGTCCGCAGGTCACGCTGCTGCGCCTCGCCGAAAACAGCGGCAAAGGCGCGGCGGTGATGCAGGGGCTGAAAGCCTGTGCCGATCGCGGCTTCACCCACGCCGTTCAGGTGGACGCTGACGGCCAGCACGCTATTGAAGACATCCCCAAACTGCTGGCGCTGGCCGAACGCCATCCCGATGCGCTCATTTCCGGTCAGCCCGTTTATGATGACTCGATCCCCCGTTCGCGCCTGTACGGGCGCTGGATTACACACGTCTGGGTCTGGATTGAAACCCTCTCCCTGCAACTAAAAGACAGCATGTGCGGGTTTCGCGTTTACCCGATAGCGCCGGTAATGCGTCTGGCGGCGGGCACGCCGCTCGGCAGGCGGATGGATTTTGATACTGAAGTGATGGTGCGCCTCTACTGGCAGGGCAACACCAGCTATTTTCTGCCCACCCGCGTGACCTATCCGCCGGACGGGGTATCCCATTTCGATGCCCTGAAAGACAACGTGCGCATCTCGTTGATGCATACCCGTCTGTTTCTCGGCATGCTGCCGCGCATTCCTTCCCTGGTGATGCGTCGCCGCTCGCAGCACTGGGCGCAGCAGCAAGAGGTGAAAGGATTATGGGGCATGCGCCTGATGCTGCGCGTCTGGCAGTTGCTGGGGCGAAAGGCGTTTACCATCCTGCTGTGGCCGGTTACGGCCGTCTACTGGCTGACCGCCCGCGCTGCGCGTCAGGCGTCGCAGCAGTGGCTGACGCGGGTTAGAACGGTGATGGCACAGCGGCAAATGCCGCAACCCGCACGGCTTAACAGTTTTTCCCACTTCCTGCGCTTCGGTCATGCCATGCTGAACAAAGTGGCCAGCTGGCGCGGCGAAATGAAGCTTCATCGCGATCTGGTCTTTGCGCCAGGCGCGCAGGAGGCGCTGGGTCTTGACGATCCTCAGGGCAAACTGCTGCTCGCGTCGCATCTTGGCGATGTGGAAGCCTGCCGGGCGCTGGCCCAGCGCGAAGGGGCGAAAACCATCAACGCGCTGGTCTTTAGCGACAATGCTCAGCGTTTTAAACAGGTGATGGAGGAGATGGCGCCGCAGGCGGGCATTCACCTGATGCCGGTCACCGACATTGGCCCGGAGACCGCCATCCTCATTAAAGAGAAGCTGGATCGCGGCGAGTGGGTGGCGATCGTGGGCGATCGCATCGCCGTCACCCCGCAGCGCGGCGGCAGCTGGCGGGTGATATGGAGCGAATTTATGGGCCAGCCCGCGCCGTTCCCGCAGGGACCGTTTATCCTGGCGTCCCTATTGCGCTGCCCGGTGGTGCTGATTTTTGCCCTCTGCCAGCAGGGAAAGCTGACCCTGCACTGCGAGCCGTTTGCCGACCCGCTGCTGCTGCCGCGCGGTGAACGCCAGCAGGCGCTACAGCAGACCGTCGATCGCTATGCGCAGCGGCTGGAGCATTACGCGCTCTTGTCGCCTCTCGACTGGTTTAATTTTTTCGATTTCTGGCAGCTGCCAGAGGTCAACGAGAAGGAGTAAAGGGTGCTGACCGATCCCCGCTTTACGGCTGAAGTTGAAATCACCGTTCCGTTCCACGACGTCGATATGATGGGCGTGGTGTGGCACGGCAACTATTTCCGCTATTTTGAGATTGCCCGCGAAGCGCTGCTCAACCAGTTTGATTACGGCTATCGCCAGATGAAAGCGTCCGGCTACGTCTGGCCGGTGGTGGATACCCGGGTGAAATACCGCGACGCGGTGACCTTCGAGCAGCGCATTCGCGTCCGCGCCCATATTGAAGAGGTTGAAAACCGTCTGCGCATCGCCTATCAAATCTTCGACGCGCAAACCGGGAAACGCACCACCACCGGCTACACCATTCAGGTGGCCGTGGAGGAAGCAAGCCGGGAGATGTGCTTTGTCAGCCCGGCCATTCTGTTCGAACGCATGGGGATCGCGCCATGAAGTGGATAACGCTACTCGCGCTGCTGGTAAGCCCGCTGGTGAACGCGGTCACGCTGGATGAACTGCAACAGCGGTTTGCAGAGCAACCGGTGGTGCGCGCACACTTCGAACAGATCCGCACGATCAAGGACATGCCTCAGCCCCTGCGCTCGCAGGGGGAGATGCTGATCGCCCGTGACAATGGCCTGCTGTGGGATCAAAAAGCGCCGTTCCCGATGACGCTGCTGCTGGATGACAAACGGATGGTGCAAATCGTCAACGGTCAGCCGCCGCAGACCATTACCGCCGACACTAACCCGCAGATGTTCCAGTTCAACCATCTGCTGCGGGCGCTGTTCCAGGCCGACCGCAAGGTGCTGGAAGAGAACTTCCGCATCGATTTCAAAGACCTGGGCGAAGGCCGCTGGTCGCTGGTGCTGACGCCCGTTACCACGCCGCTGGACAAGATTTTCTCCACCCTTGATTTGAAGGGCGCGATCTATCTGGAATCCATTCGCCTGAACGATAAGCAAGGCGACACGACGGATATCGCCCTCTCCCGCCACCAACTGACGCCCGCCCGCCTGACCGATGCAGAACGCCAGCGCTTTGCCGCACCGTAACGCCCTGCGCCCGGCGCTGCTGTGGGCCGCGGTATGCCTGATCCTGCTGGGCGTGCTGCTGTCGCTGCTGCCTGGCGCGCGGCTGAACAGCAGCGTGCTCGCCATGCTGCCGAAACAGACGCTCGGCGCGATCCCTCCCGCCCTCAACGACGGATTTATGCAGCGCCTCGACCGCCAGCTCATCTGGCTGGTCAGCCCTGGTAAACAGCCGGACCCGCGCGTGGCGCAGCAGTGGTTAACCCTGCTGCAACGCAGCCAGGCGCTGAGTGTCGTAAAAGGTCCGCTGGATGCCGCCGGGCAACAGGCCTGGGGAGATTTCTTCTGGCAGCACCGCAATGGCCTGGTCGATCCGGCCACCCGCGCCCGCCTGCAAAACGGCGGTGAAGCGCAGGCTCAGTGGATCCTGTCCCAGCTTTACTCCGCCTTTTCCGGCGTGAGCGGCAAGGAGCTGCAAAACGATCCGCTGATGCTGATGCGCGGCGCGCAGCTCGCGCTGGCGAAGAACAGCCAGAAGATGCAGCTGATGGACGGCTGGCTGGTGACAAAAGATGCGGCCGGGAACTATTGGTATCTGCTGCACGGCGAGCTGGCAGGCTCTTCGTTTGATATACAGCAAACCCACCAGCTGGTGACCACCCTCAACGCGATGCAGCAGACGCTGACAAGCCAGTATCCACAGGCGCAGCTGCTGTCGCGCGGGACGGTGTTCTACAGCGATTACGCCAGCCAGCAGGCTAAAAAAGATATTTCCACGCTCGGCGTCGCCACGGTACTCGGGGTGATCCTGCTGATTGTGTCGGTGTTTCGCTCCGTGCGTCCGCTGCTGCTGAGCCTGCTCTCCATTGCCATCGGCGCGCTGGCGGGGACGGTCGTGACGCTGCTGCTGTTCGGTGAACTGCACCTGATGACGCTGGTGATGAGCATGAGCATCATCGGCATCTCGGCGGACTATACGATTTACTACCTCACGGAGCGGATGGTGCACGGCGCGGAACACTCGCCCTGGCAAAGCCTGGCGAAAGTACGTAACGCGCTGCTGCTGGCGCTGCTGACTACCGTCGTGGCGTATCTCTTCATGATGCTGGCCCCCTTCCCCGGCATTCGTCAGATGGCGGTGTTCGCCGCCGCAGGGCTGAGTGCCTCGTGCCTGACGGTAATGTTCTGGCACCCGTGGCTGTGCCGGGGCATGCCGGTCCGCCCGATCCCCCTGAGAGGGATGATGCAGCGCTGGCTGAACGCCTGGCGCGACAGCAAAGCCCTCTCCGTCGGGCTGCCGGTAGCACTGGCGCTGCTCTCCGCCATCGGGATCGCCAGCCTGCGGGTGGATGACGATATCGCCCGGCTTCAGGCGCTGCCGCAGGACATTCTGGCGCAGGAAAAAACCATCACCGCCCTGACCGGGCAAAAAGTCGATCAGAAGTGGTTCGTAGTGTATGGCGCGTCGGCTCAGGAAACGCTGGAGCGGCTGGAGGCGTTTACCCCGGCGCTGGCGCAGGCGCAAAAAGCCGGAGAATTAACCCGCTGGCGCACCCTGCCGCTGAACTCGCTGGCGCGGCAGAACAGCGATCTGCAACTTCTGCGTAACGCCGCGCCGACGGTGACGAAAATGCTGCAAAGCACGGGGCTGAATGCCGTCGCCCCGAATCTGAACGCCATGCCTGTCAGCGTGGAGGCGTGGCTCGCTAGCCCGGCCAGCGAGGGCTGGCGTTTGCTGTGGCTGACGCTGCCGAACGGCAAAAGCGGTGTGCTGGTCCCGGTCGATGGCGTCAGAAACAGCGCTGCGCTCGGTGAGCTGGCCGCCCGCCATCCCGGAGTCGTCTGGGTTGACCGTAAGGCCAGCTTCGACAGCCTGTTTGCACTCTACCGCGCGCTGCTGACGGGGCTGCTGGGCGTGGCGCTGGCGGTGATTGCCTGCGGCGCGGTGGTGCGCCTCGGCTGGCGAAAAGGGCTGGTGGCGCTGGTGCCGTCCGTGCTGTCGCTGGGCGGCGGGCTGGCGGCGCTGGCCGTGACGGGCCATTCGGTGAACCTGTTTTCCCTGCTGGCGCTGGTGCTGGTCCTCGGCATTGGCATCAACTACACGCTGTTTTTCAGCAACCCGCGCGGCACGCCGCTGACCTCCATGCTGGCGATTACCCTCGCCATGATGACCACCCTGCTGACGCTGGGAATGCTGGTGTTCAGCACCACTCAGGCCATCAGCAGCTTTGGCATTGTGCTGGTGAGCGGTATCTTCACCGCGTTCCTGCTCGCCCCGCTGGCGATGCCGACTAACAAAGAGAACTTACCATGACCCGTTTCATTCGCCTGGCGGCAGTGATGATGGCCCTGTTGCTGGCGGGGTGTAGCCATACGACGAACCGCGATGACGCGCGCCCTCAGGCCTGGCTCCAGCCCGGCACCCGCGTCACGCTGCCACCGCCGGGCATCACGCCTGCCATCCGCGCGCAGCAGTTGCTTACCGGCAGTTTTAAAGGCCAGACCCAGTCGCTGCTGGTGATGCTGAACGCCGATGGAAATAAAGTGACGCTTGCCGGCCTCTCCTCCGTCGGGATCCGCCTGTTCCTCGCCACCTACGACGACACCGGGATCCACACCGAGCAGTCGGTTGTGATGCCGCAGTTGCCGCCAGCCAGCCAGGTGCTGGCCGACGTGATGCTCAGCCACTGGCCCCTCAGCGCCTGGCAGCCGCAGTTGCCGAAAGGCTGGACGCTGAACGATACTGACACCAGACGCGAACTGCGCAACCCCGATGGCAAGCTGGTCACGGAAATTGCCTACCTGAACCGTAACGGCAGGCGCGAACCGATTAGCATTGTGCAGCACGCTTTTCACTACCACATCACCATTCAATATCTGGGTGACTGAGATGATTTACCTTTCTGCCGTTGGCATGGTCAACGCGCTCGGCAACTCGGCTGATGAAATAGCGGCAAACCTGAACGCTGGCGTGGCCCCCGGGATGCGCCAGCGTGCGGGCTGGCTACAGGGCTTACCCGAGGCCGTGCTGGGCGGGGTGGAGGGTGATCTTCCCCCTGTTCCCGGGTCTTTTTCTGCGCATCGAAGTCGCAACAACCAGCTGCTGCTGGCGGCGCTGGCGCAAATCCGGCCCGCCGTCGATGCGGCCATTGCGCGCGTGGGGCGCGACCGCGTGGCGGTGGTGCTGGGCACCAGCACCTCCGGACTGGACGAGGGTGATGAGTACGTGCGCCGCGCGCAGAACGGCGAGCGCAGCCCGCAGTGGCAATATCCGCAGCAGGAGCTGGGCGATCCGTCGCGCTTTCTCGCCAGCTGGCTTGCGCTGGACGGCCCGGCGTATACCATCTCGACCGCCTGCTCCTCCAGCGCACGGGCGATCATCAGCGGCCGTCGCCTGATCGACGCCGGTCTGGTGGACGTCGCCATCGTCGGCGGGGCCGACAGCCTGAGCCGCATGCCGGTCAACGGCTTCAACAGCCTGGAATCCTTCTCCCCCACCCTGTGCGAACCGTTTGGCCGCAACCGTCGGGGGATCACCATTGGCGAAGCGGCAGCATTGATGGTACTGACCCGCGAGCCGGGCGAGATTGCGCTCCTGGGCGCGGGGGAATCCAGCGATGCGTACCATATTTCCGCCCCACATCCGCAGGGCGAAGGGGCGATCCGCGCCATCACCCAGGCGCTGAACGAGGCGGGCATGACGGCGGCGGACGTCGGTTATATCAACCTGCACGGCACCGCCACGCCGCTGAACGATCGCATTGAGGCGCAGGTGATCCACGATCTCTTTGGCGACCGCGTGCCGTGCAGCTCCACGAAACATCTTACCGGCCACACGCTGGGTGCCGCCGGGATCACCGAGGCCGCCCTGAGCTGGCTGATCCTGACCCGAGACCTGCCGCTGCCGCCGCAGGATTTTTCCCGCTACGCGCCGGACGACACCCTGCCTGCCTTCGGCCTACTGCACCAGAGCGCACCGCTGAAAAAAGCGGTGATCCTGTCAAACTCCTTCGCGTTTGGCGGCAACAACGCCAGCCTTCTGCTGGGGAGAGTATGATGCGCTACTTACCACCCGGGGATTATCTTCCTCACGACACGCCGATGCTGCTGCTTGAGAGCGTGGAAAGCGTCACCGATGACCGCGCCATTTGCAACGTGACGGTGAACGAACGGGGCGTTCTGGCGCCGTTTCTGGACGCAGGCGGCAACCTGCCCGGCTGGTTTGCGCTGGAGCTGATGGCTCAGACCGTGGGCGTCTGGTCTGAATGGCACCGGATGCAAAAAGGGCTGCCGCACTGTGCGCTGGGTATGGTGCTGGGCGCGCGCGAGCTGGTGTGCGACGCAGGGCATTTTGCCGCAGGCAGCACGCTGATCATCACCATCGAACGTCTGATGCAGGATGAGCGCTTTGGCAGCTTCGAGTGCACCATTCATGCGGATAATATTTCCCTCGCCACGGGCCGCGTAAACACCTTCCAGCCGAGCGAGGAAGAATTAACCACACTTTTTAACCAGGGAACACCATCATGAGATCCGTACTGGTCACCGGCGCCAGCAAAGGCATTGGCCGCGCTATCGCCCTTCAGCTTGCGGCGGACGGTTTCACCGTCGGCGTGCATTACCATCGTGATGAAGCGGGCGCGCAGGAGACGCTGGAGGCGATTGTCCAGGCAGGCGGCGCGGGCCGTTTACTCACCTTTGACGTGGGCAACCGCGAGCAGTGCCGTACGGTGCTGGAACAGGCGATCGCTGACCACGGCGCGTGGTATGGCGTGGTCAGTAACGCCGGTATTACCCGCGACGGCGCATTTCCGGCGCTCAGCGACGATGACTGGGACAGCGTGATCCACACCAATCTCGACAGTTTTTATAACGTCATTCATCCCTGCATTATGCCGATGATCGGCACCCGCAAGGGCGGGCGGATCATCACCCTGTCGTCGGTGTCAGGCATTATGGGCAACCGTGGGCAGGTGAACTACAGCGCGGCGAAAGCCGGGATCATCGGCGCCACCAAAGCGCTCGCCACCGAGCTGGCAAAACGCAAAATCACCGTCAACTGCATCGCGCCGGGGCTGATTGATACCGGTATGATCGAGATGGATGAAGCCGCGCTGAACGCGGCGATGTCGATGATCCCGATGCAGCGTATGGGCCAGGCCGAGGAAGTGGCCGGGCTGGCGAGCTACCTGATGTCGGATAAAGCAGGCTATGTGACGCGACAGGTGATATCGATCAACGGAGGCATGCTATGACCCGCCGGGTAGTGATTACGGGCATGGGCGGCATCACCGCATTCGGCGAGGACTGGCCGACCATCTCGCGGCGTCTGCGCGAGTATGAAAATGCGGTACGTACCATGACGGAGTGGCAGGCGTATGACGGCCTGCAAACCCTGCTCGCCGCGCCGATTGAAGATTTCACTCTGCCCGCTCACTATACCCGTAAGCGCATTCGCGCTATGGGCCGCGTGTCGCTGCTCTCAACCCGCGCCACCGAGCTGGCGCTGGAGCAGGCGGGACTGATCGACAACGCGGTGCTGACCAACGGTCAGACCGGCATCGCCTACGGCTCGTCGACGGGCAGCACCGGGCCGGTCAGCGAGTTTGCCTCCATGCTCACCGAAAAGCACACCCACAACATCACCGGCACCACCTACGTGCAGATGATGCCGCACACCACGGCGGTGAATACCGGACTGTTCTTTGGCCTGCGCGGACGGGTGATCCCCACCTCAAGCGCCTGTACCTCTGGCAGCCAGGCGATTGGCTACGCCTGGGAAGCGATTCGTCACGGCTACCAGACCGTGATGGTGGCAGGCGGCGCGGAAGAGCTGTGCCCGTCGGAAGCGGCGGTTTTCGATACCCTGTTTGCCACCAGCCAGCGTAACGACGCGCCTAAAACCACGCCGTCGCCGTTTGACGTTCAGCGCGATGGCCTGGTGATTGGCGAAGGGGCGGGCACGCTGGTGCTGGAAGCGCTGGATCACGCCAGAGCACGCGGGGCGACAATCTATGGTGAGATCGTGGGCTTTGCCACCAACTGCGATGCGGCGCACATCACCCAGCCCCAGCGTGAAACCATGCAGGTGTGTATGGAGCAGTCGCTGGCGATGGCGGGCCTTAGCCCTCAGGACATTGGCTACATTTCTGCCCACGGCACGGCAACCGATCGCGGGGATATCGCCGAGAGTCAGGCGACCGCCGCTATTTTCGGCGACAGCGTGCCCATCTCATCCTTAAAGAGCTATTTCGGCCATACCCTGGGTGCCTGCGGCGCGCTGGAAGCCTTGCTGAGTCTGCATATGATGCGGGAGGGCTGGTTCACGCCGACGCTCAATTTAAGACAACCGGATGAGCAATGCGGCGCTTTAGATTATATTATGGGGGAAACCCGCCCGATTGATTGCGAATTTATTCAGAGCAATAACTTTGCCTTTGGCGGCATTAATACCTCGATAATCATTAAACGCTGGGCGTAACTATGTACCAGTTTGTACTGGGAAAGATCTCCACCCTTAGCGCGGACCCCCTGGCGTCAACGCTCGCAGATATGGCACCTCAGGGTGCGCGATACGCTTCCTGGCTTGCAGGCCGGACGCTGCTCGCCAGAACTTTATCCCCCTCACCGCTTCCCGAGATAATCTACGGCGAGCAGGGAAAACCGGCCTTCGCTAACGGCCATCCGCTGTGGTTTAACCTGAGCCACAGCGGGGACGATATTGCCATGCTGATAAGCGATGAAGGCGAGGTTGGCTGCGATATCGAAGTGATCCGCCCGCGGGAGAACTGGCAGGCGCTGGCGAATGCCGTTTTCAGCCTCACCGAGCATGACGAGCTGGAGCGTGAAGCACCGGAAGAGCAGCTTTCCGCATTCTGGCGCATCTGGACGCGCAAAGAGGCGATCGTCAAACAGCGTGGCGGCAGCGCGTGGCAGATTGTCAGCATTGACAGCACCGCCCAGTCGCTCCCGGTCAGCCAGCTGCGCTTCGGCTCGCTGAGTCTGGCGGTCTGTACCCCTACGCCTTTCACCTTAACGGCGGAATCGGTGACTTACTCCGGTATTTCTGCGGCATAAAAAACGGCCATTCGGGTTAAAACCGAAATGGCCGTTGTGCATTTAACGCGTTGCTAAGCTTATTTTAAATTATCTGGAAAGTTTTTTGGCAACTCGCTGGCAGCACACGCAATAACGCTATCGTCATTCGCACCGCAGTCGCGTACAAAAGTAATCGTCGCAAATTCATCAATCACTTCGGTTGGATACGCTGGCCCGGCATCACGGTAGCTGTTCATCAGCGGAATGTGATCGTTCTGGAAGCAGACGGTTTTTTCCGGATTATTCATGACCCAGCGTGGGAAGAAGATGGTGCCGTGGAACAGGCGGTCGCCCAGGTTCACAATCAGGCTCACGTCGGTACCGGTTGGCTCCGTCCAGGAAATTTTATAGATGCTTTCCCCGACGCGGACAATGTAGGCCTGCTGATCTTTCACCCAACGATTGCCCACCAGACCACTGTGAATACGGTAGTCGAGCGTGTTCTCGTTTTTAACGTAAATTTCGTAGTTCCAGCCATTGTCGTAGGTATATACCAGATGTTTGCCGACGAAACCGCTTAAATCATGTTTATCGAAGGTGCTCATAAGATGTCTCCTTTGTTTTGATGAGACGATCGTACCCCTTCAAAAAATGAATGAATAACGCTATGTTTGAATCAAATTCATCCAAAATTTAGATTAATCATGCACAAGACGACGCTCGAACAGTGGGCCTTGCTGGAAAGAGTCATCGAGGCTGGCAGCTTCGCTAAGGCGGCGGAAGAGACCCATCGCAGCCAGTCCTCGGTCAGCTATAACCTGTCGCTTTTGCAGGAGCGGCTGGGCGTAGCGCTCCTGATGACAGAGGGACGCCGTGCCGTGCTGACCCCGGCGGGTGAGCTGTTGCTGAACCAGGTTAAACCGCTGCTGAAAGCCTTCGCCTATGTTGAAACGCGCGCTGCGACCCTGCGCAGCGGGATGCGAACCCGTATCGACCTGATGGTAGACAGTATTTTTCCGCGCAGTCGGCTGTTCGCGATTTTGCGCCAGTTTCAGCAGCTGTACCCGCAAACGCAGGTGCGGCTTACCGAGGTGCTGGAAAACAGCCGCGCAGATGCGCTCAATGATGAGGCCGACGTGATGGTCTTAACCCGCCGCCAGGACATTACCGGCCTGGGCGAATGGCTGATGAATATCGATTTTGTTGCCGTCGCGCATCACGCGCACCCGCTGTTTGCGCTGGATACACCGCTTAACGACGAGATGCTTCGACCGTGGCCGCGCATTCAGATCGCAGACAGCCAGCCCACCGTTCGCCCCACCGGGGAGTCATGGACATTCTCCACCATCGATGCCGCGATCGAAGCAGTGATGTATCAGGTCGGATATGGCTGGTTACCGGAAGAACGCATTCAGACCCCGCTCCAGCAGGGCATCCTCAAAATCCTGCCCCTCAGCCACGGCGTTCGACGCGCCACGCCGCTGCACCTCATCGTTAAACGCTCCCTCAGCCCGCTGGACGAGCAGGTTGAGACGCTGTTGCGCCTTTTTAAACAGGAGCCGTCATCGTCAACTGCTACGCTTTAAGTTTTGAACCATAAAACGACAAGGAGTGAACGATGAAAATCGATTTAACGGGGAAAGTGGCGCTGGTGACCGCGTCCACCGGCGGTATTGGGTTTGCCATCGCCCGCGGACTGGCGGAGAGCGGTGCGGAAGTGATCGTCAACGGGCGCAGCGTCGACTCGGTGAACAAAGGCATTCAGGCGCTCCAGCAGGTGGTGCCAGGCGTACAGGTCCGTGCCGCCATCGCCGACCTGAGCTCGCAGGAGGGCGTTGACGAACTACTCAGGGTCGCCACGCACGTCGATATTCTGGTGAATAACGCCGGGATCTATGGCCAGCAGGATTTTTATTCCACCGACGACGAGACCTGGGAACGCTACTGGCAAACCAACGTGATGTCCGGCGTGCGCCTCTCCCGTGCCCTGCTTCCCGGTATGGTACAAAAAGGCTGGGGTCGGGTAGTGTTTATCTCGTCAGAATCGGCCTGCAATATTCCTGCGGATATGATCCACTATGGCGTGACAAAAACCGCCCAGCTTTCGCTGGCGCGCGGTCTGGCGAAGTTCGTGGCAGGCAGCGGCGTCACGGTGAACAGCGTGCTGCCGGGCCCGACAATGTCGGACGGTTTTGCCGCAATGATGAAAGACGAGATGGAGAGAACCGGCAAATCGCTGGAGCAGCTGGCGAAAGCGTTCGTGATGGAGAATCGCCCCAGCTCGGTTATTCAGCGCGCCGCAACGGTAGAAGAAGTGGCGAATATGGTGGTGTATGTCTGTTCCATGCAGGCCTCCGCGACTTCCGGCGCGGCGCTGCGCGTTGACGGTGGCGTGGTGGATGACATAGTTTAAGCCACCCGCCGGGCCGTAATGTAGCGCTGCTGCCAGTAGTTGTTGGTGAGCGTGGAAACGGTCACCCCTTTGCTACTTGAGGCATGGATAAACTGGCTGTTGCCTATATACACGCCGACGTGCCGACGATGTGGGCCGGTCTGAAAGAACACCAGATCCCCAACCTGCAGACTGTGTTGTGCCACCCGAACGCCACGGTGGATCTGCTCCCCAGTGGTTCGCGGCAGGGCCAGATGGGCGGCATCGCTGAACAGGTGTTGCATCAATGCAGAACAATCTACTCCCCTATGCGTCGTACCGCCCCAGAGGTAGTGAGTGCCTTTCCACTTCTGGTATTGGTCAAGAATGCGGGAGCGAAGCGGATCGCTCTCCGGATGAAGTAGCTCAGCTTTTGCGGGTGCAACCGTTAAGTCGCTGTGCGTCACGAGCATAGAGGCTGGCAGCTCAAAGCTAAGCGCCGAAAATGAAACAAAACTTAACGAAAGGATTGAAATAAACGATCTGAAAGTCATATTAAAAAAGAAGCAGTGAGAGAATTTTTCCTTACCTGTGGGGCCAACGTTCCCCTGAAATATCTTTCGATGCGGCGATAATATATACAGCTCGTTTTTTGACCAACTTTTTTCAAATCTAATTTTGGACAATCGATACCATGCAGCAAGATTGATAAAAATTCGTGCGTGGTATAAGGACTGTGGTGTTAAAGCAGGTAAACTAGTGAACAGAATGTGTATTTCAGCTAAGACGTATTTATGACCAATATGATTGCCGACGAAGCCGTGGCGAAGTCCAGCGTGCTCTCTGTCTTTGACTTTGATGGTACGTTGACGCACCACGACAGTTTTATTCCGTTCCTGCGCTTTGCCTTTGGCAAGCGCTACTTTGCGGGTCGCCTGGTGCGCATGGCCCTGCCCACGCTGCACTGCGTGCGTCGCAAGCTGACGCGTGATGAGCTGAAAGAGGTGTTGATCAAAACCTTCCTGACGGGGGTGGATGAGCACTGGTTACGTCAGCAGGCAGAGGCCTTCTGTGAAAAATACTGGAACAAGCTGATGCGCCCGGAAGGGGTCATGGCTGTCGCCAACGAAGTTAATTCCGGTGCGGAAGTGACGATTTGCTCCGCCTCCCCGGCGCTGGTATTGCAGCCGTGGGCCGATAAGCTCGGCATTAAGCTGATTGGCACGCAGCTGGAAGTGAAAGACGGCAAGCTGACCGGGCGGATCACCGGCAACAACTGCCGCTGCGCGCAGAAAGTGGCGAGGCTGGAAAAGGTGTATGGCGATCTGAACGCATATCACCTGCGCGCCTGGGGCGACACGCGTGGCGACCACGAGCTGCTGGCGGCGGCGCAGGATCCGCACTGGCGCCATTTCCATCATCCGCGCAAGCGCCGAAACTCACCGATAATAAAGTAGCCTTTTGCCGGGTGGCGGCTGCGCCTTACCCGGCCTACATCCCAGTCGTAGGCCCGGTAAGCGAAGCGCCACCGGGCGGTACATCAGGCCTCACGTTTCCCCGGAAACATCACGCTCGCAATAATCCCCAGCGCCAGTACCCCCAGCACCACAAACAGGCTTGCCGTGGCACCGATGTTATAACCGTGATGCCAGAAGTGATCGGTCGCATTCAGCCCCAGCTTGAACGCCACGAAGAACAGCAGTAACACTACCGCTTTCTCAAGATGCACCAGATACTGCTTCAGCGCTTCCAGCACGAAGTAGAGGGTACGCAGGCCGAGGATTGCGAACATCATGGCGCTGTAGATAATCAGCGGCTCGCGGCTGACGGCAATGATCGCGGGAACGGAGTCGAAGGCGAACATCACGTCGGACAGCTCTACCACCGCCACGCAGAGCAGCAGCGGCGTCGCGTAGCGCTTCGCCTTCTTCACGCGACCTACCATCACATCCTTGTTTTCAGGCTTCTCCAGCTCGGCGTCCACCTCTTTTTGGGTCAGGATAAACGCGTGGCTGCTGATTTTTGGCCAGACCGGATAGAAGCGTTTTACCAGGCGGTACGCCAGATGGTTGGAGTAATCCTCGACTTCATCACTCTCTTCATTGCGTTTCAGCATCATCACCGCCGTCCAGCCGACGACCAGCGCAAAAATCACCTCAACGTATGGCCCCAGGCTCAGCAGGCTGGTGCCGATGGCAACAAAAATACCGCGGAACACAATCGCCCCCAGCACGCCCCAGTAGAGCACGCGGTGACGATACTTATCCGGCACGCCGAACCAGGCGAAGATCGCCATCATCACAAACAGGTTGTCGACGGAGAGCACCTCTTCCAGTGCATAGCCGGTGAGGAACAGACTGGCCATCTCCGCGCCGTGGTGCACGTATAAGAAGCCAGCAAACGCCATCGCCATCATGACCCAGAAGATGGACCACATGGCCGCGCTTTTCAGCGAGATCGGTTTATCGTGACGGTGCATGAAGAGGTCGATAAACATCGCCCCAACGGCCATCACCACAAAGACAACAACGGTTTCCGTCGGGAAACCGAGATGAGCAGCAGACATAGACAACCCTTTTAAGAAGACAAAACACAACACCATGCAGGCTGGCGTAAACCAGAAGTGAGAATGGGGGAACGTGTTATTCGCCTATACCCCACAAAACCGCAGCTCTTTGGCTGCGCAAGGTGTGTACTTTACCTCACAACGGGGGGTGGCGCATCTGTCGTTTAGGCTCACGAGGTAAAGCCCGTTAACTGTGAGTCACGTCTTATTTACATCATTTAAACCTTCCATTAACTGGATAAAAAGAAGGCGCCGACGCTATAGTGGTTTTGTTTAATAAAACAGAGTTGTACCTGATAAAACCAAGAACAGACCCTGCGAGGAACACATGACAGAACATATTCGTAATGGCACTGCCGCCACTGAGGACATAGAAAGAGAGACTATGCGCAAGGTGATCTGGCGTATCCTCCCGTTTCTGATAGTCAGTTATCTGGTCTCCATTATCGATCGCGGCAATATCGGCATGGCTTCGCTACAGATGAATGAGGATCTCGGTCTCAGCAAAGCGGCGTTTGGCTTCGCCAGTAGCCTCTATTTCGTGGCGTATTTTCTGTTTGAAGTTCCAAGCAATCTGGCAATGCAGAAAGTTGGCGCACGTCTGTGGATCCCCCGCATTATGATCAGCTGGGGGGTGGTATCCATGTGTATGGCACTGGTACAAAACACGACGTCGCTTTATATCGTGCGTTTTCTGCTGGGTGCCGCGGAGGCGGGCTTCTTCCCCGGCGTCGTACTCTTTCTGACCTGGTGGATCCCTTCCCGCTACCGTGCGCGAATTATCGCGTCCTTTATGGTCGCGATCCCGCTGGCCAATTTTATTGGCTCGCCGCTGTCCGGGTTGATTCTGTCGCTGGATGGATGGCTGGGTCTGCGCGGCTGGCATCTGCTGTTTATCATTGAAGGTTTACCCGCCGTCCTGCTGGGTATTGCCGCCTGGTTTGTTCTTCGCGATCGTCCGCACCAGGCTAACTGGCTTAACGCGGAACAGAAAAAATGGCTGGAAACGACGCTTGAAACCGAGCGTCAACAGCAAAAAAATATCGGACACCAGACGACATGGCAGTTGCTCAGGCATCGTCAAATCTGGCTGCTGGCGCTGATTTACGCAGGCGCGTCATCAGCGGGCACCACCATCAGCGTCTGGTCACCGCAGCTGCTGAAATCGTTCCACCTTGATAATCTGGAGACGGGTCTGTTCAACGCCATTCCTTACGGTCTGGCATCCGTACTGATGATTGTGTGGGGACGCAGTTCGGACCGAACCAACGAACGCCGCTGGCATACCGCTCTGACCCTTTTCATTATTGCCGCAGGCGTATTTGCCGCCTTTGTCAGCGTCTCTCTTTCCGCCACCATTGTTATCCTGAGCATCATGCTGATAGGGGCGTATTCAATGAAGGGGCCTTTCTGGGCGCTGGCGTCAGGCTGGATGAGCAGCACGTCGGCGGCTGCGGGGCTGGCTGCAATTGGCGCCATCGCTAACCTTATCGGCGGTGCGGTAATGGTCAACGCTTACGGTATTATCAACGAACGGACGGGTAGCCACACGCTGGCCATGCTTCCTCTGGCGGCGTTATGCGTCACGGGGGGTATCGCGGTATTGGTGATGGGACGCCAGGCCCGCAATGCTCAGTTGCATGAAAAGCAGGTCACCCATTAGACATAACAAAAGCGGGACGCACGTCCCGCTTTATGCTTAGAGACTCTCTTCCGCAGTATCCTGCGTTTCCCCATAAAACTGCTGGCAAAAAGGCTTACTGGCCCCCATTTTCTGTGACAGGCGGCTGGCGGTGGCATGCATTAGCTGGCTGATCCCCTGTTCACGGCGATCTTCAGTCAGTCTGGAGATGGGCCCGGTCAACGCCAGCGCCGCAATCAGCTTGTCATTGACGCCGAAGACGGGCATTGCGAACGCCGCAGTATGCGGGTCACGGGCGCCTGCGGTATAGAGCGGAACAGCGGGCTCCCCCTCTGGCAGCGCGTCATTAAGGCCCCAGTGGCGAAGCACTTTACTGATGGCAGAATCGTCCAGCGGAAACTGAGTACCCGGCAGATTGCTGTGACGCAACCCGTGCGATGCTTCTGCCCGGAACAGGCACAGACGTTGCCCGCCTTCTAACACATACCAGCTGGCGCTCTCCTGAGAGGCCTGTGATAACGCCTGAAGCTCAGGCTGCACCACCCGGGAAAGATGGAAAGATTGTTCATAAAGTTTGCCAAGGTAAAGCAGACGTGGGCCAAGCGCATAATTGCCGTCATCATGCCTGACGACATAGTTCATTCGCTCAAGCGAATTCATTAACCGGTAAACCGTGGTTTTGTGATAACCCGATAGCTGCGCCAGCGCGGTCAGCGTCAGGCTCTCATCGCCGGGACGGAAGCAATCCAGTAAAGCCAGCGCCTTTTCGACCGCTACAACGCCTTCGTTACCCATCATCATCTCCTTTTCTGCTCGGCAGTGAGTGTACCTCAATTTTTGTGAGTCACTTCGTGTTTACATCACAAACGCCATCGCAGATCTGGCTAATGGGAAAGTAACACCGCTATAGTTGTTTTGTATTGTACACCTGCATTGTACACAGTAAAACAATATGGAGGCATATATGTCCGTTTCTGAAAAATCATTGATTAATCGTCAGGTCGAACGCGTATCGGCTGAACAGGTTCACCAGGCTGCCGAGTATCAGGCCGCCATTCTGGCGGATGTTGCCGGTCGCCGCGGTACACTCCATGGTCGTATCAAACCGCTCGCGCCTCACATGGCCGTTGCGGGCCCGGCAGTTACCGTGGAGGTGCGCCCGGGAGATAATCTGGCCATCCATGCCGCAATGGCCGTAGCACAGCCTGGCGATGTGTTGGTTGTTGACGGGAAAGGCGACCTGACCTGTGCGCTGCTCGGTGAGATTATGGCGACGCAGGCCCAGGCAAGCGGTATTGCGGGCATCATCATTGACGGGGCGGTACGTGATGCCGATACCCTGAGTAAAGGGCACTACCCCGTCTTCGCCGCCGGTCTTAACCCCTGTGGCCCGACAAAATCCATTCCTGGCCGGGTTAATCACCCCATCTCTATCGCTGGTGCAACGGTACGAGCCGGGGATCTGGTGGTCGCGGATATCGACGGCGTGGTGGTGATCCCGCGTGATGAAGTGCAGGCCGTTATCGCCATGGCCAAAGGGAAACTCGAAACAGAGACCCGACGTCTTGCTGCTATTCGTGAGGGCGATTTACGTCCACACTGGCTTAACGACGCGCTGCGTAAGGCAGGCATGTTATCTGACGGGGAGACGCTGTAATGGAAGATAAACGCGTTGTACTGGTCACGGGATGCGACCTGGCGGACCAGGCTGTCAGCATGCTGCGAGACTTTGACGTGGTGTATGCCGGTCACCAGCCCACAGAAGATCAGCTGGTTACGCTGTGCGAACGGCACAATCCTGTGGCCATCCTGGTGCGTTACGGCAAAATAACCGCAAGGATCATGGATGCAGCCCCTGCATTACAGGTTATATCGAAACACGGAAGCGGCATTGACGTGATAGACCAGCCAGCGGCAGCGGCGCGTAATATCGCCGTTCGTTCCGCCCCCGGCGCCAATGCGGCAGCGGTTGCAGAACATACCTGGGCATTGATTCTGGCTTGTGCCAAATCCGTGGTCACCCTCGATAAACGCCTGCGCGACGGGCACTGGGATAAAGCCACGCACAAATCTATCGAGCTGGAAGGCATGACGCTGGGGCTTATCGGTCTGGGGGCGATTGGCTCGCGGGTTGCGCTGGTGGGGCAGGCATTCGGCATGCAGATTGTGGCGTATGATCCTTACGCTAAAACGATGCCATCTGGTTGTGAACGGGCAAACACCTTACCCGACCTTTTATCCCGTGCCGATGTTATCTCATTGCATTGTCCGCTCACTGACGACAACAGAGGAATGATCAACGCAGACACGCTCGCGCACTGTAAACGTAACGCGATTCTGGTGAACACAGCGCGCGGCGGGTTAATTAACGATGAAGCCCTGTTACACGCGCTGAAGGATGGAACCTTGCACAGCGCAGCACTCGACAGCTTTACCAGCGAGCCACTGACCGCCCCGAACCTGTGGCAGACCGTCGATAACGTCATCATTTCGCCGCACATTGGCGGCGTCAGCGCAGCGTCATACATCAAGATGGGAACCGTGGCCGCCAGCAATATTCTGGACGTTGTACACCTGGCTGACGTCGCCGTCAGCCCCTGAAATGCAATGATGAATGACCGCGCCCGCTTGTCATTTACCCTCAGCGAGTGCCTGCGCGCATGCCCAGGCACTGGCCCACGCCCACTGGAAGTTATACCCGCCGAGCCAGCCGGTCACGTCCATCACTTCACCAATGAAATAAAGACCCGGCACGTTGCGGGCTTCCATCGTGCGGGATGAGAGTTCGTGTGTATCCACGCCGCCCAGCGTCACTTCCGCCGTGCGGTAGCCTTCGGTGCCGTTTGGCTGCACGCGCCAGTTCGTCAGCGTCTCCACCAGCGTGTCCTGCTCGCGGCTGTTGAGCTGCTTAAGCGCAACATCCGGAATTTGCCCTAACACCTGCAAGCACTCCACGAGACGCTTCGGCAGCTGCATCGCCAGGGTATTTTTCAGGCTTTGATTCGGGTGCGCGGCGCGTTGCTCATTGAGGAAGGCGTCCAGATCGCAGTCCGGCACCAGGTTTACGGAGACAAACTCCCCCGGCTGCCAGTAGCTGGAGATCTGCAATACCGCTGGCCCCGAGAGACCGCGATGGGTAAAGAGCAGGTTTTCGCGGAACACCGTGCCGTCTTCGGCCGTAATGACCGACGGCACAGACACGCCGGAGAGCGTCTGAAGCTGTTCCAGCAGCGGCTTATGCAGCGTGAACGGCACCAGCCCGGCGCGCGTGGGTAATACTTTCAGGCCAAACTGCTCGGCGATTTTGTAGCCGAACGGTGAGGCACCCAGCCCCGGCATCGAGAGGCCGCCGCTGGCGATCACCAGGTTATCGGCGCTGACGGTTTCGCCGTTGAGTTGCAGCGTGTACCCCTGCTCGTTACGGGCGACGTCCAGCACTTCGGTGCGCAGGCGCATGACTACGCCGCCTTTCTCGCACTCGGCCACCAGCATATCCACGATTTGCTGGGCGGAGTCGTCGCAGAACAGCTGTCCCAGCGTCTTCTCATGCCACGCGATACCGTGTTTACCCACCAGTTCGATGAAATCCCACTGCGTGTAGCGCGCCAGCGCAGATTTACAAAAATGACGGTTCTGGCTCAAATAGGCCGCAGGCTCGACATAAAGATTAGTGAAATTGCAGCGCCCGCCGCCGGACATCAGGATCTTGCGGCCAGGCTTTTTTCCGTTATCCAGCAGCAGCACACGACGACCCGCTTGTCCGGCCATTGCCGCACAAAACATACCCGCCGCACCGGCGCCAATTACTACGGCATCAAACCTTTCCACGTCAAAATCCTCTTCGTTAACTGCCGCGGATTGTAAAGTTTCCTCAGTGGTCGCACCAGCGTAAAAAGATATTACAAAGCCATTTCATTGATATTTAAAGATTATCTATTCAGGCACATTTCTCAAATCAGGTGGTATGTCAAAAAAAGTCTATATTTCACTTTGCCCGTTGCGCATTTGTCCTGGATAATGCGCCGCGTTCATGTCCTCAAAATGGCGTAACGTCCTATGCTACATTTGTTTGCCGGCCTGGATTTACATACCGGGCTTTTATTATTGCTTGCTCTGGTTTTTGTGCTGTTTTACGAAGCGATCAATGGCTTCCACGACACTGCAAACGCAGTTGCAACGGTTATCTACACTCGCGCAATGCGATCGCAGCTTGCGGTCGTTATGGCGGCGGTATTTAACTTTTTTGGTGTCCTCCTGGGCGGACTGAGCGTTGCCTATGCCATTGTGCATATGCTGCCAACGGATCTGCTGCTTAACGTGAGTTCCGGTCATGGCCTGGCCATGGTGTTCTCAATGCTGCTTGCTGCGATTATCTGGAACCTCGGTACCTGGTATTTCGGCCTGCCGGCATCCAGCTCTCACACCCTTATCGGCGCGATTATCGGTATCGGTTTAACTAACGCCCTGATGACCGGTACATCGGTTGTTGATGCGCTGAACCTTCCTAAAGTACTGGGTATTTTCGGCTCTCTGATCATCTCCCCTATCGTCGGTCTGGTGGTAGCAGGTGGATTGATTTTCATCCTGCGTCGCTACTGGAGCAACACGAAGAAACGTGCACGTATCCACCTGACGCCAGCAGAGCGTGAGAAGAAAGACGGCAAGAAAAAGCCACCGTTCTGGACGCGTATCGCGCTGATCATTTCCGCTATCGGCGTCGCCTTCTCTCATGGCGCGAACGATGGTCAGAAAGGTATCGGTCTGGTGATGCTGGTTCTGATTGGCGTCGCACCGGCAGGCTTCGTGGTTAACATGAACGCCTCTGGCTATGAGATCACCCGTACCCGTGATGCGGTAAACAACGTTGAGACTTACTTCCAGCAGCATCCTGATTTGCTGAAGAAAGCGACCGGCGTAGACCAGTTGATCCCTTCTCCTGACTCTGGCGCACTGACTGCACCGGGCGAGTTCCATTGCCACCCGGCAAACGCGATTAACGCGCTGGAACGTGCTAAAGGCATGCTGGCCGATATCGAAAGCTACGACAAACTGGCTGTAGAACAGCGTGGTCAGCTGCGTCGTATCATGCTCTGTATCTCCGACGTGACCGATAAAGTCGCGAAGCTGCCAGAGGTCAATGCTGACGATAAGCGTCTGCTGAAGAAACTGAAAGGTGATATGCTCAACACCATTGAGTACGCGCCAATCTGGATCATCATGGCGGTCGCGTTGGCGCTGGGTATCGGTACGATGATTGGCTGGCGTCGTGTGGCGACCACCATCGGTGAGAAGATCGGTAAGAAAGGCATGACCTATGCTCAGGGCATGTCCGCGCAGATGACGGCGGCAGTGTCTATCGGTCTGGCGAGCTACACCGGTATGCCAGTCTCCACCACCCACGTACTCTCTTCGTCCGTGGCAGGTACCATGATTGTTGACGGCGGCGGTTTGCAGCGTAAAACCGTGACCAACATTCTGATGGCCTGGGTGTTCACCCTCCCGGCGTCCATCCTGCTGTCTGGCGGTCTGTACTGGATTTCGCTGAAGCTAATTTAATCGGCTGAAGGCGACAAAAAAGCGGGTCAGGAAACTGGCCCGCTTTTTTTATGCTCAGTGCCATATCATCAGCGCAATCATACTCACCACAACCAGACCACACAGGGCGCTGGTCAAAATGAACTGACGACGCAGGCGCTCGCAGCGACGGATAAACTCTTCATCGTGGTGATCGCGGTAGCGCTGGTAGTAGATATACCCCACCAGACGCATCTGCTTGCTGGGCTGTCCGTGCGAGGTGAAGAACCCTCCACCGTCCACATATTGATAAAGCAACGGATCGCAACCACGAAGTACCACTAACAGCGCACGTAACGATGAGAAGTAGCGCGCCATATTCACTATGCAAACCACGCATAACGCCCAAAACAATGCGACGGTGCTAATCATACATCCTCCCCGGCGTCCACCCACGAAGCAAGGCTCCTGAGCTACCGCACCCCAATGCCCTGACAGACAGTTCAGTGAAAGAATGACTAAAAGTCGATCCGGTTCGCGTTTTAATATCCGAACGGCTCATTAAATAGTGTAGGAGATCCGTTAATTTTTTTGCCACAAGGTTAATCGTTATCAACACCAAAGCTTGAAAAATATGTTTAACTGGGCCGTAATGAAAGCATCAGACGACGGCTTTCCCATTTAGTCATCGATAACTTAAGGAAGGAGTAACACTATGGCTTACAAACACATTCTTATCGCGGTAGACCTCTCCCCGGAGAGTAAAGTGCTGGTTGATAAAGCAGTATCCATGGCACGTCCCTACAACGCGAAAGTTTCGCTGATTCACGTTGATGTGAATTACTCCGACCTCTACACCGGTCTGATCGACGTGAATCTCGGCGATATGCAGAAACGCATCTCCGAAGAGACTCACCACGCGCTGAGCGAGCTTTCTACCAACGCGGGCTATCCAATCACTGAAACCTTAAGCGGTAGCGGCGATCTGGGCCAGGTGCTGGTT
>NZ_JABMCU010000180.1:0-9318 GCF_013179605.1 Enterobacter sp. CM29
TAACCCGTGTATTGCCTATCTGATGGAGGAGAACACCATTACCATGCAGGCGCTGGTGATGGCGCACGCTTGCTATGGACATAACTCGTTCTTCAAAAATAACTATCTGTTCCGCAGCTGGACGGACGCCAGCTCCATCGTCGATTACCTGATCTTCGCCCGCAAATACATTACCGACTGCGAAGAGCGCTACGGCGTGGACGAGGTAGAGAAGCTACTGGACTCCTGCCACGCGCTGATGAATTACGGCGTTGACCGCTATAAGCGTCCGCAGAAGATCTCATTGCAGGAAGAGAAAGCCCGGCAGAAGAGCCGCGAGGAGTATCTGCAAAGCCAGGTGAATATGCTGTGGCGCACCCTGCCGAAACGTGAGGAGGAGAAAACCGTCGCCGAGGCGCGTCGTTACCCTTCCGAGCCGCAGGAAAACCTGCTCTACTTTATGGAGAAGAACGCCCCACTGCTGGAGCCGTGGCAGCGTGAGATCTTGCGCATCGTGCGCAAGGTGAGCCAGTATTTCTATCCTCAGAAGCAGACCCAGGTGATGAACGAAGGCTGGGCGACCTTCTGGCACTACACCATTCTTAACCACCTGTATGACGAAGGAAAAGTCACCGAGCGGTTTATGATGGAGTTTTTGCACAGCCACACCAACGTGGTATTCCAGCCAGCGTATAACAGCCCGTGGTACAGCGGCATTAACCCTTACGCACTCGGCTTTGCCATGTTCCAGGATATCAAGCGTATCTGCCAGTCGCCCACCGAAGAGGACAAATACTGGTTCCCGGATATTGCCGGTTCTGACTGGCTGGAAACGCTGCACTTCGCGATGCGTGATTTTAAGGATGAGAGCTTTATCAGCCAGTTCATGTCGCCGAAAATCATGCGTGATTTCCGCTTCTTCACCGTACTGGATGATGACCGCAACAACTACCTGGAGATCTCTGCGATCCACAACGAAGAGGGCTATCGTGAGATCCGCTCGCGCCTGTCGTCTCAGTACAACCTGAGCAATCTTGAACCGAACATTCAGGTCTGGAATGTGGATCTGCGCGGTGACCGCTCTTTGACGCTGCGCTATATCCCTCACAACCGCGCACCGCTGGATAAGGGGCGTAAGGAAGTGCTGAAGCATGTGCATCGCCTGTGGGGATTTGACGTGTCGCTGGAGCAGCAGAATGAAGATGGCAGCGTGGAGCTGCTGGAGCGGTGTCCGGCGCGGTTGAATACGTTGTAGTTTTTTTGCCCGGTAAGCGAAGCGCCACCGGGCGAAAAAAACCTCTCAATCGAGAGGTTTTTTATTTCAGCGACTCTGAATCGCTAAATCACCCGGCAGGGTTTTCTGCATTCGGTGCCAGATTTCACCGGAGTCGTGGCCATAACGACGCACCGTTTCATAGACCTGATCGTGCAGCCCTTCGGTGCAGAGCTTGCTCAGTTTATGGTAGAAGCCGAGCGCCAGGCTGCGGGCTTCAGGGTTGGCAAAGTAGTGACGACCAATGCGTGTATATAATCCTTTCATTCCATTCAGGATCAGACCGTAAACCGGATTGCCGGAAGCAAACGCCAGACCGCGGAACACGTTGTAGTCGAGGGTCGCAAAGGCGTCCGCGTGGTCTTCCACCTCATTGGCGGTGGCAAGCACCTTCAGCGCATCTTCAGGATGCTGACGAAACGCGGTGCGGATGAAAATGGTAGCGATGTTGGTGCGCACCGAAAGCAGATTGTCAATCAGCTGCGGTACGCTTTCGTGATCGAGACGCGCCAGCGTTTCCAGAATATTCAGCCCGGACGTTTCCCAGAAGTTATTCACCTTAGTGGGTTTGCCATGCTGTATCGTCAACCAGCCATCGCGCGCCAGACGCTGGAGCACTTCTCGCAGCGTGGTACGGGTGACGCCAATCAGTTCAGAGAGTTCGCGTTCAGCAGGTAGAATTGATCCCGCAGGGAAACGATTATTCCAGATGCTTTCAATGATGTACTCTTCCGCGAAACCCGCCGGGCTCTGCGCCTTAATGACCATAGTGAGATTTCCATTACACAGCTTTAGCAAATTGCACTCATCATACCAGAGGCGCGCAGAGGCAGATAGCGCAGCAGAGACAGAAAAGAGGGATCGCCGTTTCATTTTTATGAAATTTACAAAATGGCTTTATCCCCCTCTCCGCCGCCGTTTTTGCGTATACTGATGTCTTGTCTTATTTGACGGGGAAAGGACGTCTGTCGTGGAAATTTCATTTGGGCGCGCGCTGTGGCGCAACTTTTTAGGTCAGTCACCTGACTGGTACAAACTCACTCTACTGGTATTCCTGGTCGTTAATCCCGTTATCTTTTTGCTGGATCCCTTCGTTGCCGGGTGGATGTTGGTCGCCGAGTTTATCTTTACCCTGGCGATGGCATTGAAGTGCTATCCGCTGCTGCCCGGCGGGCTGCTGGCGCTGGAAGCCGTGGTCATTGGAATGACCAGCGCGGAGCATGTTAAAAACGAGATTGCGTCGAATCTTGAAGTCCTGCTACTGCTGATCTTCATGGTGGCGGGGATCTACTTTATGAAGCAGCTTCTGCTGTTTATCTTCACCCGTCTGCTGCTGAGCATTCCGTCGAAAACGCTGCTCTCGCTGGCGTTTTGCCTCGCCGCGGCTTTCCTCTCTGCCTTCCTGGATGCGCTGACGGTTGTGGCGGTGGTGATCAGCGTCGCCGTCGGCTTTTACGGTATTTACCACCGGGTCGCCTCGTCTCGTCCTGGCGATAACTTGCAGGACGACAGCCACGTTGAGGCGCACAACCGCGATGTGCTCGAGCAGTTCCGCGCGTTTCTGCGCAGCCTGATGATGCATGCGGGCGTGGGGACGGCGCTGGGCGGCGTGATGACAATGGTTGGAGAGCCGCAAAACCTGATTATCGCCAAAGCGGCTGAGTGGCATTTTGGCGAATTTTTCCTGCGCATGGCGCCGGTCAGCGTGCCCGTTTTGATCTGCGGCTTAGCGACCTGCGTGCTGGTCGAAAAATTCAACCTTTTTGGGTATGGCGCGAAGTTGCCCGATCAGGTCCGTCAGGAGCTGCATAAGTTTGACGAGCAGAGCCGCAAACAACGCACGCGCCAGGAGACGCTGCGCCTGATTGCACAGGGCATCATCGGCGTGTGGCTTATCGCTGCGCTGGCCTTCCACCTTGCCGAGGTGGGGCTGATTGGTCTGTCGGTAATTATTCTGGCAACCAGCCTGAGCGGCGTCACGGACGAACATGCTATCGGAAAAGCCTTTACCGAAGCGCTGCCGTTTACCGCCCTGCTGGCGGTGTTTTTCGCCGTCGTGGCGGTGATTATTGACCAACATCTGTTCGCGCCAATCATCGCGTTTGTGCTTCAGGCCACGCCAGATTCGCAGCTAACGCTGTTCTATTTGTTTAACGGTCTGTTGTCTTCTATATCCGATAACGTCTTTGTCGGGACGGTATACATCAATGAGGCCAAAGCCGCGATGGAGCAAGGGATTGTCAGCAGTGAACAGTTCGAGCTGCTGGCGGTGGCGATCAACACTGGAACCAACCTCCCCTCCGTGGCAACCCCGAACGGTCAGGCGGCCTTCCTCTTCCTGCTGACCTCGGCGCTGGCGCCACTCATACGACTTTCTTATGGAAGAATGGTCTGGATGGCGCTGCCGTACACGCTGGTGCTTACCCTTGTTGGTTTGCTGTGCATCAAAATTACTCTCGTTCCCTGTACGCAATGGTTGTTGCAAGCAGGTATACTTGCGGCGCATTAAAATTCGTTTACACTGCGCTGTCTAAGCATGTTCCAGGGAAATGATTATGTTGCGATTTTTGAACCAGTGCTCACGCGGTCGCGGAGCGTGGTTGTTGATGGCCCTGACCGCCTTTGCGCTGGAAATGGTCGCGCTGTGGTTTCAGCATGTGATGGGGCTGAAACCTTGCGTCCTGTGTATTTATGAGCGTTGTGCGCTGTTCGGCATTATGGGCGCGGGTCTGGTAGGTGCGATTGCACCTAAAACACCGTTACGCTATGCCGCAATTGCCATCTGGCTGTACAGCGCCGGGAAAGGGATTGCGCTTGCCTGGGAGCACACCCAGATGCAGCTTCACCCGTCGCCGTTTATGACCTGCGACTTTGCGGCCCGCTTCCCGAGCTGGCTGCCGCTGGATAAATGGCTGCCGCAGGTGTTTGTGGCCTCCGGTGACTGCTCTGTACGCCAGTGGGAGTTTCTGACGCTGGAGATGCCGCAGTGGCTGGTGGGCATTTTTGTCGCCTACTTCGTGGTAGCGCTGCTGGTGCTGATTGCCCAGCCGTTCAAGCCAAAGAAACGCGATCTTTTTGGAAGGTAAAAGCGAAACGGCAACGTCAGTTTTGTAGGTCGGGTAAGCGCAGCGCCACCCGACAAAATTGCGCACAATAAAAAACCCGCCTCGGCGGGTTTTTTATTATCACCGATTAGGGTGATTCATAATGTGGTCTTCCCAGTCCTGCACCTCGGACTCTTTCACCGCAATGTGGCGCACGGAAATACGCTCGCCGTGCATCGCCGCTTTCGACCCCGTCAACAGCGGATGCCATGTGGGCAGATCTTTACCTTCCGCCAGCAGGCGATACGCGCAGGTATGCGGCAGCCACTCAAAGGTCGGCAGATTTTCACGGGTTAACTTGATGCAGTCCGGCTCATAGTCGAAACGGCGCTCGTAGTTGCGGCACTGGCAGGTTTTGATGTTTAACTGCTTGCAGGCTACGTTGGTGAAATAGATCTCATCCGAATCTTCATCCATCAGCTTATGCAGGCAGCACTGCCCACAGCCGTCACACAACGATTCCCACTCCGCGTCGGTCATGTCGTCGAGAGTTTTGCTTTGCCAGAAAGGAATGTCGTTCATCGGGATGTCCACACGTCAAAATAGAGCGCACCTTATAACGAGTCTGGCACGTTGATGCAAGTTTTGCCGCCCTTTTCAGGCGGCAAGGTGCTTTTACAGCACGCGGGTTTTCAGCGACAGGCCGTTAAAACTGACGTCCAGCTCGTCGCCACTGTGCAGCGGCCCCACACCTTCCGGAGTGCCGGTAAGGATCACGTCGCCGGGTTTCAGGGTGAAGAAGCGGCTCATGTAGGCAATCAGCGGAACGATCTTATGGATCATGTCAGCGGTCGTCCCCTGCTGGCGAATCTCGCCGTTGACCTTCAGGCTGAGGGGCGTATTCTGCGGGTCGTCGGTAAATTCACTCACCGGAACGAAACCGGAAATCGGGCATGAATTGTCAAAGCCCTTGGCTTTTTCCCACGGCTGCCCCGCTTTCTTCATTTTGCTCTGGACGTCGCGCAGGGTCAGGTCGAGCGCGACACCGTAACCCGCAATCGCTTTCTCTACATGCTCTTCGGTCGCCTGGCGCAGCGTCGCGCCGATCAGCACCGCCAGCTCCACTTCATGATGCACCGAGCCCAGCCCCTGCGGCAGAACCAGCGGCTGGCGAATATCGCACAGTGCGGTTTCTGGCTTAATAAACAGAACCGGCTCATCCGGCACGGCGCTGCCCATCTCCTGAATATGTTTTGCATAGTTGCTGCCCACGCAGATCACTTTGCTGACGGGATAATCCAGTAATGCACCTTGCCAGTTATGATGTTGATACATGGTCGACCCCTAATCGGTTGATGAGTTGTTCCCGGAGTAACCCGGGCTTATTTCTTTCCGCTCACCTCAAGATGCTGTTTTAATAAATTCTCCGGTGGCGGCGGAAGCTGTAAATAATAGCCCTGCTCGGTTAACGCCTTTTTGACTTTCTCCAGATCGGCGTTCACCAGCTTCTTACGGCCGTCCAGCGGCAGCAGCATCGCCAGTTGCGGTCGGCCAAAGCTTTTCATTAATTCCTCAGGCACGCGGGAAAAATCGTCTTTCTTTTCGACATAAAGGTAGGTCTGGTCGCGGCTGGTACTTCTGTAGATCACACAAAACATGTTTTTACTCTGAATTAATGGGTGGTTGCTTGCCTCAATATACTCCTGACTATAACATGCCTGATACTCTTCGGAATATCGCGGCGATGTGTTGCGGTTAATAGCAAATTGAGTAAGGCCAGGATGTCAAATACGCCCATCGAGCTTAAAGGCAGTAGCTTCACCTTATCAGTGGTTCATTTGCATGATGCAAAACCCGAGGTTATTCGTCAGGCGTTAGAAGACAAAATCGCGCAGGCTCCCGCTTTTCTTAAGCATGCTCCTGTTGTCGTTAATGTAAGCGACCTTGAGGGGCCGGTTAACTGGAAGCGACTCCAGCAGGCCGTCGTCTCCACGGGGTTGCGCATCGTGGGTATAAGCGGCTGTAAAGACGCAGAGTTAAAAGCCGAAATTGAACGCGCGGGTTTGCCCTTGTTAAACGAGGGTAGAGAAAAATCCCCGCGCGCAACGCCTGCAACCGTTCCCGCTCCCCCGCCTTCGGCGCAAAATGTAGCCCCAGTCACAAAAACGCGATTGATTGATCTGCCGGTTCGTTCCGGTCAGCGCATTTATGCGCCAAACTGTGATCTGATTGTTACAAGCCACGTCAGTGCGGGCGCAGAACTGATTGCAGACGGCAATATTCACGTTTACGGTATGATGCGTGGGCGTGCGCTTGCGGGCGCCAGCGGCGATCGAGAAGCACAAATTTTTTGTACTCACCTGACGGCAGAACTGGTGTCTATCGCAGGTGAATATTGGCTGAGCGATAAAATCCCAGCCGAATTTTATGGCAAAGCGGCTCGTCTGCAGCTGGCAGATAACGCTTTGACCGTTCAACCGTTAAATTGATCCCTTTTAACAAGGAATTTCTATGGCACGCATTATTGTTGTGACTTCGGGTAAAGGAGGCGTTGGCAAGACCACCTCCAGCGCGGCCATCGCTACTGGTTTGGCCCAGAAGGGAAAGAAAACCGTCGTAATCGACTTCGATATCGGTCTGCGTAACCTGGACCTGATCATGGGTTGCGAGCGTCGCGTGGTGTATGACTTCGTGAACGTCATTCAGGGCGATGCCACGCTTAACCAGGCGCTAATTAAAGATAAGCGTACCGAGAACCTCTACATTCTCCCGGCGTCCCAGACCCGTGATAAAGACGCGCTGACCCGTGAAGGCGTGGAAAAGGTCCTCGACGATCTGAAAAAGATGGAGTTCGACTTCGTGGTCTGCGACTCCCCGGCCGGTATCGAAACCGGCGCGCTGATGGCGCTCTACTTCGCGGATGAAGCCATCATCACTACTAACCCGGAAGTCTCGTCAGTACGTGACTCCGACCGTATTCTCGGCATTCTAGCCTCGAAATCTCGTCGCGCGGAAAATGGCCAGGAGCCGATCAAAGAGCACCTTCTGCTGACCCGCTACAACCCGGGTCGGGTGAACAAAGGTGACATGCTGAGCATGGAAGACGTGCTGGAGATCCTGCGCATCAAACTGGTTGGCGTGATCCCGGAAGATCAGTCCGTATTGCGCGCCTCTAACCAGGGTGAGCCCGTGATCCTGGATACACAGGCAGACGCGGGTAAAGCGTATGCGGATACCGTTGACCGTCTGCTGGGAGAAGAACGTCCTTTCCGCTTCATTGAAGAAGAGAAGAAAGGTTTCCTCAAACGCCTGTTCGGAGGATAAGTTATGGCATTACTGGACTTTTTTCTCTCGCGGAAAAAAAGCACCGCCAACATCGCAAAAGAACGTCTGCAAATCATTGTGGCGGAACGTCGTCGTAGCGACGCCGAACCGCACTACCTGCCGCAGCTGCGCAAAGACATTCTGGAAGTGATCTGCAAATACGTGCAGATTGACCCGGAAATGGTCACCGTTCAGCTGGAGCAAAAAGACGGGGATATTTCGATTCTGGAGCTGAACGTGACGCTTCCGGAAGCGGAAGAGTCGCGTTAATCCGTTTGTGGTTTTGTAGGCCGGGCAAGCATCGTACCGCCCGGCAATTTCCCCGGTGGCGCGGCGCTTACCGGGGCTACAATTCTTTAGCGCGGATACCCTTCCAGCAGGGTATTCAGGCGTTCAGCCATCAGTTCCCCCCGCCATCCGGCGACCAGTTCAGGTAAACCATTTTGCGGTTTCAACTTCCAGTGCCAGTTCAGCAGCTGGTTAATCTGACGACGTGAAGCCAGCAGTTCGGCGCTCAGTTTGCTTTCCCCCGCCACCGTCTGCACCAGCGCTTTGATATCTTTGAACGCCTTGCGGTAGCCCGGCATATCCATCAGGTTAAGCAGTGGTTCTGGCAGTGCGTCCTCCGGCAGCTGCTGAGCTTTCTCTACCAGCGCGAGCAGCGTTTTACCGTGGAAACGGATCTCACTCCCGGAAAGGCCAATGCTGTCCAGTTCGCCAAGGCTACCCGGCATATAGCGCGCTACCGCCCACAGGTGTTCTTCACGCACCACGAAGTTTACCGCCAGATCGCGCTCACGCGCTTTACGCAGCCGCCAGTCAGCCAGCAGTTGCAGACAGGCCAGTTGACGGGTGCGCAGCTGCCAGGCGTTAGTGATGTCACGCCAGGCCTCTTTCGGATCAACCACTTCCTGACGACGCTGCTGCGTCATGCGGCACTCGTCCAGGGCGGCAGACAGCCAACCGGACGCCTCAGCCTCTTTCATAAGCTGGCCAGCAATCGGCAGCAGGTAGAATACATCTGCCGCGGCGTATTCAAGCTGACGCGCCGTCAGCGGGCGCGCGAGCCAGTCGGTACGCGATTCGCTCTTATCCAGCGTCAGACCGGTGTACTCTTCCACCATCGCCGCGAAGCCCCAGGAGAGCGGACGACCGCTGAACGCCGCGAGGATCTGGGTATCAATCAGCGGCTGCGGCATGATGCCAAAGGTGTTGAGAAAGACTTCCAGATCTTCACTGCCGGCGTGCAGATATTTGGTCACGGCGGTATCAAGCAACAGCTCGCGCATTGGCGCCCAGTCGGTAATGCCGAGGGGGTCAATCAACGACACGTGTTTGCCGTCATACATTTGGATCAGGCCCAGCTGCGGGTAGTACGTGCGGGTACGGACAAATTCCGTATCCAGGGCGATAGCGGGGAAATCACGCGTCACCTCGCACAGCGAAGCCAGCTCGTCGTTGGTAGTGATCATCTGGTAATTCAAATCGGACTCTCTTTTGTTTGCGCCCATAAAAAACGCCGGCTTAACCGGCGTCTGGGCGATTAACGTGAAGCTCAGGCCTTATTGTCCACTTTGGCACGGGCTTCGTCACGTAATTCTCGTCGTAATATCTTCCCGACGTTGGATTTCGGCAGCTCATCGCGGAATTCCACCAGCTTCGGCACTTTATAGCCCGTCAGCTGCCGGCGACAAAACG
>NZ_JABMCU010000181.1:0-9179 GCF_013179605.1 Enterobacter sp. CM29
GGGAGACAGCTACGAGCCGGTGGGCAATATTCACCCTGTTGACGATCCAACACCGGTAACCGTGACCCAGGGGTCTGTGCTGGAGCGCTATCTGCGCACCGTCGATCTCTGTAATGACAGCCAGCTGATCAAAGATGAGCAGGGGCTATGGAAAATCACCGGCGGGCCCACCGAAGGCGCGCTGAAGGTGCTGGCGGCAAAAATCCCGCTTCCGCCAATTGACGCCGAATTGCGCAGTAAAATCCCATTCGATTCGCAATATAAATACATGTCCACCCTTTATCGCCTGGGCGACGAAGAGGTGATGTTAATCACCGGTGCGCCGGACGTCCTTTTCCGTCTTTGCCAGCACCAGCAGACTCAAAACGGGCTGGAGCCGTTCAACCTGCACTATTGGGAAGAGAAGATTGAAGAGTATGCGCGCGAAGGATTGCGCATGGTGGCTGCGGCCTGGAAACCGGCCGCCAGCGGGCAGCGCGAGCTGACACATGCGGATCTGCAAGAGGGGGTCATACTGCTCGGCATTGCGGGCATGATGGATCCCCCGCGCCCGGAAGCCATTTCGGCCATTGCCGACTGCTTGCAGGCGGGCATTCGCGTGAAAATGATTACCGGGGATCATCCACAAACGGCGATGAGCATTGGTCAGATGCTGGGTATTGGCAACGCGGCGAGCGCCATTACCGGGCGCGAACTGGAGGCGATGGACGACCACCAGCTGAGCGAGGCGGCGCAAAAATACGATATCTTTGCCCGAACCAGCCCGGAAGATAAATTCCGTCTGGTGCAGGCGCTGCAAAGTAAGCAGGAAGTGGTCGGGATGACCGGGGACGGCGTGAACGATGCGCCTGCGTTGAAGCGGGCGGATGTCGGCATCGCGATGGGGATCAAAGGTACTGAAGTCACCAAAGAAGCCGCCGATATGGTGTTAACGGATGATAACTTTGCCACCATTGCCCGGGCGGTCCATGAAGGGCGTCGGGTCTACGACAACCTGAAAAAGACCATTCTGTTCGTTATCCCGAGCAACATCGCCCAGGCCCTGCTGATCATTATTGCCCTGCTGGCGGGGAACCTTATCCCGTTAACACCGGTACTGATCCTGTGGATGAACATGGCAACCTCGGCAACGCTGTCGTTTGGTCTGGCGTTTGAAGCGGGTGAGAAGGACATCATGAACCGGCCGCCGCGTAAGTCTAACCTGCACGTGATGGACGGTTACGCCATCTGGCGTGTGGTGTTTGTCGGCCTGATGATTGCCATCAGCGCCTTTGTGCTGGAGGCCTGGCTGCAACCGCGCGGTTACTCGGCGGAGTTCATCCGCACCGTGTTGCTGCAAACGCTGGTCACTGCCCAGTGGTTTTACATGCTCAACTGCCGCGTCACCGATGGCTTCTCCCTGAGTAAAGGTCTGCTGGCTAACAAGGGCATATGGATCGTGAGCGGCGTACTTCTGGCCCTTCAGCTTCTGATCGTCTATGCGCCATTTATGCAGATGTTGTTCGGTACCGAAGCGCTGCCGTTCCGCTACTGGATCATTACCTTCCTGATCGGGTTCGCAATGTTCATGATTGTGGAAGCGGAAAAAGTCCTTACCCGGAGATGGCGCACGACGAAAGGTTAACTGAATGAGTAGGCTAAGCCTGCCCACCGGCAGGCTTTCTCTTTGACCGAGTACAGAACACTATGATTCGATTTGCCGCGTTTGTTTTTACGCTTTGTATACTGGTTCCCGCTGCATCTGCTGTAACCTACCCACTCCCACCCGAGGGGAGCCGCCTGGTGGGAGCGCCGATAACTGTCACCGTACCTGAAGGCAATACCCTGCCGCTCGAAGCGTTTGCAGCGCAGCACGGGCAAGGGTTAAGCAATATGCTGGAAGCTAACCCGGGGGTAGATCCGTTTTTACCACGTGCCGGTACAGCGCTGGTGGTGCCGCAGCAGCTTATTCTGCCGCTAACCGTGCGTGAAGGGATTGTGGTGAACGTCGCGGAAATGCGTCTTTACTATTATCCACCCGGCAGCAACACGGTTGAGGTGCTGCCTATTGGCATCGGTCAGGCCGGGCGCGAAACGCCGCGTAACTGGGTAACCGCCATTGAACGCAAGCAGGAAGGCCCAACCTGGTCACCCACACCAAACACGCGACGCGCTTACGCGAAAGAGGGGAAAACGTTGCCCGCGTTCGTGCCCGCCGGGCCGGATAACCCGATGGGGCTGTATGCCCTTTATATCGGCAGGCTGTACGCGATCCACGGTACCAACTCAAATTTCGGCATTGGCCTGCGCGTCAGCCAGGGCTGCATTCGCCTGCGTAATAACGATATCAAATACCTGTTCGATAACGTTTCGGTGGGGACGCGGGTACAGCTTATTGATCAGCCCGTAAAAATGACCACCGAGCCGGATGGTAGCCGCTGGGTAGAGGTTCACGAGCCGCTTTCACGCAATCGCGCGGAATTTGAATCAACCCGAAAAGTGCCGCTGCCCATTTCGGCCGCGCAAAGGACGCAGCTGATAAGTGAAGGGGCGGGCGCTGAGCTGGAACGGCGGTCGGGGATGCCGGTGAGGCTTGCAATGCCCGGTGGCGTTGCGCTTACCGGGCCTACAGGACCGTAGGTCGGATAAGCGGAGCGCCACCCGACAAACTTACCAAACGCAGAAAAGCAAAAAGCCTGCTTAAAAGCAGGCTTTTCAAATTTGGCTCCTCTGACTGGACTCGAACCAGTGACATACGGATTAACAGTCCGCCGTTCTACCGACTGAACTACAGAGGAATCGTGTGAACGGGGCGCATATTATCGACCTGCGTACGCCTTGTCAAAGGATGGATCGCCGACTTTAGACTGTTTGCTGACAAAAACAGCAAACTGACGTTTTTGCCAACGGAATGCACCATTATTGTGCAGATATACCCCGAATGGGGCAGATCGGAATCCGTTGTCACTGTCTGAAAACAGGCACCAGCGATTGGCTTTCCTTATTTTCAGCCGCTTAGCAAACATATTTATTCGCTGCCAAAACCTGGCATCCATATTGCAAAACCTGTTTAACAACACAGCCGTTACCGGCACGCTATTTTCGAACAGGGGGCAACATGAACTTAAGACGACTGAAATACTTCGTAAAAATCGTCGATATCGGCAGCCTGACCCAGGCGGCTGAAGTGCTGCATATCGCGCAGCCTGCGCTGAGCCAGCAGGTCGCGACTCTGGAAGGCGAAATGGACCAGCAACTGTTGATCCGCACCAAGCGCGGCGTAACGCCTACCGAAGCGGGAAAAATTTTATATACCCATGCCCGTACGATCCTGCGTCAGTGCGAACAGGCGCAACTGGCCGTGCACAACGTAGGTCAGACCCTGAGCGGGAATGTCTCCATCGGCCTGGCGCCGGGAACGGCCGCATCGTCGGTAACCATGCCGCTGCTTCAGGCGGTGCGCGCGGAGCTACCGGAAGTGCTGGTTTATCTGCATGAGAACAGTGGTTCCGTGCTCAATGACAAACTGCTCAACGGTCAGCTGGATATGGCGGTGCTGTACGATCGCTCACCGGTTGCCGGGATCACCAGCCAGCCGCTGCTGAAGGAAGATCTTTATCTGGTCGGGACCCGTGATTGCCCCGGCCAGAGCATTGATTTAACCGCCGTGGCAGAGATGAACCTGTTCCTGCCGCGCGACTACAGCGCCGTGCGCGTTCGCGTTGACGAAGCGTTCTCGCTGCGCCGTCTGACGGCGAAGATTATCGGTGAGATTGATTCCATCTCCACGCTGACTGCCGCCATTGCCAGCGGCATGGGGGTAACGGTACTGCCCGAGTCTGCCGCACGTTCACTGTGCAGCGCGGCGAATGGCTGGATGGCCCGCATCACCACGCCATCCATGAGCTTACCGCTGTCGTTGAATATGTCCGCGCGCGGCTCCCTGTCACCGCAGGCGCAGGCGGTGAAAGAGATCCTGATGTCTCTGGTCAGTAAGCCGTCGCTGGAAAATCGCGAGCTGCAACTGGTCAGCTGATATTCCAAATAAGCATAAGATGCTGGTTTTTATTATTTGTTCTCCAGCCCGGCTGACTCTAACAATAGCCTTATGTCAGATGCGCCGGAGTGAATCGTGAATTTCCAGCAACTTAAAATTATTCGTGAGGCGGCCAGGCGGGATTACAACCTGACCGAGGTCGCCAACATGCTTTACACCTCCCAGTCAGGCGTCAGCCGACATATCCGCGAGCTTGAGGAGGAGTTAGGCATTGAGATTTTTATCCGTCGCGGCAAGCGCCTGCTGGGCATGACGGAGCCAGGCAAGGCATTGCTGACCATCGCTGAGCGCATTCTCAACGAGGCCAGCAACGTTCGTCGGCTGGCAGATCTCTTTACCAACGACGCTTCAGGTGTGCTGACAATCGCCACCACCCATACGCAGGCGCGCTACAGTCTTCCGACCGTTATCAAAGCATTTCGAGAGATCTTCCCGGACGTACGTCTGGAACTGATCCAGGGCACGCCGCAGGAAATCGAAGTGCTGCTGCATAACGGTGGGGCAGATATTGGTATCGCCAGTGAACGGCTGAGCAACGACCCGCTGCTGGTGGCGTTCCCGTGGTTCCGCTGGCATCACAGCCTGCTGTTACCCGCCGATCACCCGCTGAATCAGGTTTCGCCCTTGACGCTGGAAGAGATCGTCAAATGGCCGCTGATTACCTACCGGCAGGGCATTACCGGACGCTCGCGCATTGATGAAGCGTTCAAGCGTAAAGGGCTCACACCGGACGTGGTGCTGAGCGCGCAGGATTCCGACGTGATCAAAACCTACGTCGAGTTAGGGCTGGGGATTGGCCTGGTGGCCGAGCAGTCTGGCGGAGAATATGAAGCCGGAAATCTGGTGCGCCTGGATACGCGTCACCTGTTCGATGCGAATACCGTCTGGCTGGGGCTAAAGCGCGGGCAGCTTCAGCGTAACTACGTGTGGCGTTTTATTGAGCTATGCAACGCGGGGCTGTCGGTGGATGAGATCAAACGCCAGGTGATGGAGCCGGAAGAGGTGGCGATTGATTATCAGATTTAGTCGCTAATCAGTAGGCCGGGTAAGGCGCAGCCGCCACCCGGCAAATTTACCGAACCCACAAAAGCAAAAAGCCTGCTTTAAAAGCAGGCTTTTCAAATTTGGCTCCTCTGACTGGACTCGAACCAGTGACATACGGATTAACAGTCCGCCGTTCTACCGACTGAACTACAGAGGAATCGTGTGAACGAGGCGCATATTATCGACCTCAGTGCGCCTTGTCAAAGGGGAAAACACCGTTTTTGTTCGTTTGCCGACAATTTCAGCAAACCGATGATTTAATAGCAAATTTGCTTTCAAATTGCACAGCAAATCGCGCCGCCCGCAAGCAGGCGGCGCGCAGGATCAGAACAGAACGGAGTAGTTCAGACCAAACGTACGGCCACGGCCTTTATAAGTATAAAGACCCGGTGCACCGTAGGTTGGACTATACAGCCCCGGTGCGCGCTGGCCCCAGGCGGTGGTGTAGTCTTTGTCCAGCAGGTTCTCCACGCTGAAGCTGACTTTGCCCACCGGCAGGGCGTAGCTGCCCAGGAAATCAACGGTGTTATAGCCATCGATCTTCTTACCGTCGGCGTCAGACACGTCGAAGGTTTGTGTGCTCTGCACGCGCAGGGCCCAGTCGCCCGGCGCCCAGTTCACCCATGCGCTGGCTTTCGACGGGCTGGCGCTGTCGACCGTCAGCTTCTCCCATTTCCCGTTTTCACGCGTTTCGGACTTGATGGCGTTAAAGTTCGCCCCGGTGCTCCAGTCGCTGTCGGTGAAGAAATAATCCACCTGGCCTTCAATCCCGTAGATACGACGTTTGTCGTCTTCCAGGTTGATGGTCATGTCGCTCTTGTTGATGGTGATGGTTTTATCCGAGAGCGAGTAGTAGGCCGCCACCTGGGTACGCAGGTTATCGCCGGTGAAGCGCCAGCCCAGCTCGTAAGCATTGACCTTAATACCGTCCAGCGTTGAGTCGTTCACGTTCACGCTGTTTTGCAGGCGATAGTGACCATCGACCAGCTGATAGGTGCCGGAGCCGTAGTACTTCGCCAGGTCCGGAATTTCGAAGCCCTGGGAGAAGTTAAACCACAGCTGTTGCTGTTCGGTCAGACGTCCAAGGATCCCGGCGTTAAACAGGAAGTTGTTGTAGTCGGTTTTCCCGCCCGGCACCGCGTCAGCGGAGGTGGCTTTGCCCGTGGCGATTGCCTGCTGCTGGGCGTAACCGACAAAATCGTCCACCTTGTTTTCGGTGTACTGGTAGCGCACGCCGCCGCTCAGGGTGATAGCGTCAATGTCATAGCTGGCTTGCAGGAACGGCGCGAGGTTGGTAATGCTGTATCCCGGGTAACGGCCCACGTTGTAGGCGTTGTCCAGCTCCATGCCGCCGCTCGCCGCTGCTTTGCTTAAGTCGAAGAACTGCTGGTTGGCGTCGAACGTTTCGTGATCGGCATCCACACCCCAGGTGAGGGTCAGGTCATCCATCGGCTTGCTGTTCAGCGTCAGCTTGCCGCCGTAAAAATCGGTTTTCTGCTGGGACGCGCCAATGCTGGTCACCGCGCCTTTGCTCAGCGTCGGGAACGGGTAGTAGGTCAGGCTCTCATCACGGTAGTAAATCTGCGCAACCAGATCCTGCCCCCAGAAGTCGGTGTTCGAGTACTGCAGGTTGATCAGGTGACGCTCTGTGCCCGGGATACGGTCAGAGTCCAGGTTGTCTTTGTTATAGGCTTTGGCATCGCCCGTGACCGCAGCGAAATTATCTCCGAGGAACAGGCCGTGCTTGCCGTCGGATTCGCTCTTGTAGTACTGGGTGGTTAACTGGAGCTGCTGATGATCGTCGATGTTAATGGTGCCCGTTCCCATCACGTCGATACGGTCGGAATACTGCAAGCCGGTCTGGGTGTTATCGATAATCACCTCGTCGCCGTTGCCGTCATACCAGCCGCCGTAGCGCTGATAGGAGACCGACAGACGTCCAGAGGCATTGTCGTTGCCGCCGCTCACGGCTGCTGAGACGTTCTCATCATGGTCGTTATGGCTGTTAAATCCGCTTTTTGCCCCGGTCTGGAACTCCACTTCGGTCTCCGGCTGGCCTTTTTTGGTGACGATGTTCACCAGCCCGCCGGTACTGCCGCCGCCGTACAGCGAGGTGGCGCCGGAAATGACTTCGATACGGTCAATGTTGAACGGATCGATAGAGTCGAGCTGGCGGCTGTCGCTGCGAGACGAGTTCAGACGTACGCCGTCCACCATCACCATCATGGAGCGACCGCGCAGGTTCATGCCGTAGTTGGTACGTCCCTGGCTGCTGACGTCCATGCCGGGGATCAGCTGGGCCAGCACCTCTTTAATCTCTTTCCCGCCCTGAACCTGCTGCTCAATTTCCGCCCGCTCTATAACCCAGGTGGTTTGCGCCATCTCTGCCACGCTGCGATGTGCCCGGCTGGCAGAAACCACAATATCTTCTTCCTTTTGTTCTTCCGCCCACGCAGAGGTAGAAAGCATGGCAAGCAAGCACGGATTTAAAACCCAAAGATGAGAACGTTTCATTGTTATGTTGATCCTGAATGTGTGTGTCAGTACTCGGTGGTCTTCATTAATGATTTAAAAACCTGGCTGCTCTCCGGGCTGGTGGTGCTCCGCCAGTGGATCACGCCGGGGGTGGTTGCCAGTTCAAACGGCTCGTCATCGTGAGCGCGATTCAGAATTCGCGCCGCGCGCCAGGCCATCAGGCTGAGCTGGGGTTCGGCAATACCGAGACGGTGCATCCCGGCATTGACGGCAAACAGGCGGTTGCTCTGCGGGCCGTCCCATTCAAGGGTAAAATCGTTGTTGATGCAGAAGGCTTCATCCTCATCCAGACGCAGTCGGGAAGAGAGCGGGGCGAGAAACGCGGGCTGCACGGCGCGGTAGCCGGTGGCGAAAATCACCACATCGCTTTCAAGCTGTTCGCGCCCGCCGTCCAGGTGATGCTGGATGCTCAGGCGCTGCCCGTTCTCCTGGCGCGTCAGCGCCGTCACCGAGCGGGACGGCATCAGGTGCGCCCAGGGTTTTTCCCGCAGCACTTCGAAGCGGTGATACATGGCACGATAGATGGCCAGCAGCGACTCCGTGGTGATCCCGTCGGAGGTCATCTTCTGCTCCTGCAACATCTGGCGACGGGCGTCGTTACCGAGGGTGGAGAAGCTGTCCACATACTCCGGCGTGAAATATTCGTTAGCAAACGCGGCTTCATCCAGCGCGTTGTAGTTGTTGCGACGCGAGATCCAGTTGAGGCTCAGCGGCTGGCCCCATTCCCCACGGAAGATATTCAAAAACAGATCCGCACCGCTCTGGCCGCCGCCGACGACGGTGACGCGCTTGCCTGCTAAATCCGGCGTGCGCAGCATCATTTCGCTGGCATGGAAGCAGGTGTCGTCCTGCGCGGTAACGCAGTCAGGAAGATTGATCTGCTTCCCAATCCCCACGCAGACGTGGCGCGCCAGGAAGCGATCCCGCTGGGTCACGACCTCAAACAGACCGTTTTGCTCATCAAAGCTGACCTGCTGCACCTGCTGGCTGAAGGCCAGATTAGTCAGGTTATCCGCCGCCCAGCACAGGTAGTCGGCAAACTCCTCGCGCGAGACGGTGCGCTGCTCGGTAGTGAGGAAACGGTAGAACTTTTTGCGCTGTACCAGGTAGTTCAGGAAGCTGTGGCGGTTGGTTGGCTCCACGGCGCTGACAAGATCCTTCAGGAAGCTGGTCTGCATATGGCAGTCCGGTACCATCATTCCCGGGTGCCAGGAGAAGTGCGGCTTGCGTTCAAGAAACAGCGAGCTAAAACCGTCCAGCCCCTCTGCCAGCGCGGCAATACTGAGGTTGAACGGACCGATACCAATGCCGATGAAATCATAGGTTTTCATTGCGCTGACTCCTGGGAGACCAGAAAAAGAGGGTTATCAAGATCGCAGACGTAGTTCGGCAGCATGCGGCTGCCGCCATCGTGTTCAGAGAAGGTCAGTTTGACCGGGTTGAGGATCACGCGAATAATCTGCGGCTTAAACAGGTCGAACTTCGCGAAGCGCGCCGCAAGATCCGGATGGGCGGCCATATAGCGACGTAACACCTGCGCCAGGATCTGATAGAAGCGGGTTTC
>NZ_JABMCU010000182.1:0-9175 GCF_013179605.1 Enterobacter sp. CM29
TGTCGGGCGTACGTATGCAGGCAAAAGTGCACCTGATCACATGTCACAACGATATGGCGAAGAACATTGTAAAAGCCGTTGAACGTTGTGGCCTGAAAGTTGACCAACTAATTTTCGCCGGACTTGCCGCGAGCTATTCCGTGCTGACCGAAGACGAACGTGAACTGGGCGTCTGTGTGGTCGATATTGGTGGTGGTACAATGGACATGGCTGTCTATACCGGCGGTGCGTTGCGCCACACCAAAGTGATCCCGTACGCCGGGAATGTGGTGACCAGCGATATCGCTTACGCCTTTGGTACGCCACCGAGCGATGCAGAGGCGATTAAAGTGCGCCACGGTTGCGCGCTGGGCTCTATCGTCGGCAAAGACGAGAGCGTTGAAGTGCCGAGCGTAGGCGGTCGACCGCCGCGCAGCCTGCAACGCCAGACGCTGGCAGAGGTAATTGAGCCGCGTTATACCGAGCTGCTCAACCTGGTCAACGAAGAGATTTTGCAGTTACAGGAACAGCTTCGCCAGCAGGGTGTGAAACATCATCTCGCAGCGGGGATTGTATTAACCGGCGGGGCAGCGCAAATTGAAGGTCTTGCGGCCTGCGCTCAGCGCGTGTTCCATACGCAGGTGCGTATTGGTGCGCCGCTGAATATTACCGGTTTAACGGATTATGCTCAGGAGCCGTACTATTCAACGGCGGTGGGCCTGCTGCACTACGGGAAAGAATCCCATTTAAGTGGTGAGGCAGAGGTGGAAAAACGCGTCTCGGTGGGGTCGTGGGTCAAACGACTTAACACCTGGTTGCGAAAAGAATTTTAATTTTTTAAGAGACCGGAGAGAATTAGCGGTCTCGGGCGACAGGCACAACGGAGAGAGAGATTATGTTTGAACCTATGGAATTAACCAACGACGCGGTGATTAAAGTCATCGGCGTCGGTGGCGGCGGCGGTAACGCCGTAGAGCACATGGTGCGCGAGCGCATCGAAGGTGTTGAATTCTTCGCGGTGAACACCGATGCGCAGGCGCTGCGTAAAACGGCTGTTGGCCAGACGATTCAGATCGGTGGTGGCATCACCAAAGGTCTGGGAGCAGGGGCTAACCCGGAAGTGGGCCGCAACGCGGCTGAAGAAGATCGTGAAGCGCTGCGCGCTGCACTGGACGGTGCAGACATGGTCTTCATCGCAGCGGGTATGGGCGGCGGTACAGGTACCGGTGCAGCACCCGTTGTGGCGGAAGTCGCTAAAGATTTAGGTATTCTGACCGTTGCTGTCGTGACCAAGCCTTTCAACTTTGAAGGTAAGAAGCGTATGGCTTTCGCGGAGCAGGGTATCACCGAGCTGTCCAAGCACGTGGACTCTCTGATTACCATTCCGAACGACAAGCTGCTGAAAGTGCTGGGTCGCGGTATCTCTCTGCTGGACGCCTTTGGCGCGGCAAACGACGTGCTGAAAGGCGCGGTTCAGGGTATCGCTGAACTGATTACCCGTCCTGGCCTGATGAACGTTGACTTTGCAGACGTTCGCACCGTGATGTCCGAGATGGGCTATGCGATGATGGGCTCTGGCGTGGCGAGCGGTGAAGACCGTGCGGAAGAAGCCGCTGAAATGGCGATCTCTTCTCCACTGCTGGAAGATATCGATCTGTCTGGCGCGCGCGGCGTGCTGGTCAACATTACCGCTGGCTTTGACCTGCGTCTGGATGAGTTCGAAACCGTGGGTAACACCATCCGTGCATTCGCCTCTGACAACGCGACCGTTGTTATCGGTACGTCCCTTGACCCGGAAATGAACGACGAACTGCGTGTGACTGTTGTGGCCACCGGTATCGGTATGGACAAGCGTCCTGAGATCACCCTCGTGACCAACAAACAGACTCAGCAGCCGGTGATGGATCGTTACCAGCAGCACGGTATGTCGCCTCTGACTCAGGAGCAAAAACCGGCTGCGAAAGTGGTGAACGACCCGACTCCACAAACGGCAAAAGAGCCAGATTATCTGGATATCCCGGCGTTCCTGCGTAAGCAAGCTGACTAAGAATTGGCTGGAATTTGGGGATTTGCGCTCTTTGTGCTAAACTGGCCCACCGTTAGTGATATACACTCTCGGTTGGATAGTTAATTTGGCGAGATTATACGATGATCAAACAAAGGACACTTAAACGTATCGTTCAGGCGACGGGTGTCGGTTTACATACCGGCAAGAAAGTCACACTGACGTTACGCCCTGCGCCGGCCAATACCGGGGTCATCTATCGTCGCACCGACTTGAATCCACCGGTAGATTTTCCGGCCGATGCCAAATCTGTGCGTGATACTATGCTCTGTACTTGTCTGGTGAACGAGCATGACGTGCGGATTTCTACCGTAGAGCACCTGAACGCCGCCCTGGCGGGTCTGGGTATCGACAACATTATGGTTGAAGTCGATGCGCCAGAAATCCCGATCATGGACGGGAGTGCTGCTCCGTTCGTTTATTTGTTGCTGGATGCCGGCATCGAAGAACTGAACTGCGCGAAGAAATTTGTTCGCATTAAAGAGACCGTTCGCGTCGAAGATGGCGACAAATGGGCTGAATTCAAACCGTACAATGGTTTCTCGTTGGACTTCACCATCGATTTTAACCATCCGGCGATTGACTCCAGCACCCAGCGCTATGCGATGAACTTCTCTGCGGATGCGTTCATGCGTCAGATCAGCCGAGCACGTACCTTCGGCTTTATGCGTGATATCGAATATCTGCAATCCCGCGGCCTGTGCCTGGGCGGCAGCTTCGATTGTGCCATCGTTGTTGACGATTATCGCGTACTGAACGAAGACGGTCTGCGTTTTGAAGATGAATTTGTTCGTCACAAAATGCTGGACGCGATCGGCGACCTCTTCATGTGTGGTCACAACATCATTGGTGCCTTTACCGCGTTTAAATCCGGTCATGCACTGAACAACAAACTGTTGCAGGCCGTCCTGGCAAAACAGGAAGCCTGGGAATATGTGACCTTCGAAGACGAAGCTGAACTGCCGCTGGCGTTCAAAGCCCCGACTATGGTCCTGGCGTAACGGTTAAAGCCGTTTCGTAAGAAAAGCGACTGGTTCACCTGGTACTCTCTCCGACCAGGGAAGCCAGTCGTTTTTATTTCTGCCCTTTCTGGATTTGTCTCTCTCACCCCTGGCCTGTGTTGGGTGCCAAATAACGGTGTGTTCGCTGCATTAATGACCGTTTTTACCTGCTGCAAGGTGTCATTCCTGCTGTCGTGTATTGGCTTTAGTGGTAATATCTGGGCGCTAAAAAAGAATAACTGAACTCAGCCTGCACTGGCGGGCGAACGTGGTGGAGCAAGTGAGCGGAATACTGACGCGCTGGCGACAATTTGGCAGACGTTACTTCTGGCCGCATCTCTTATTGGGGATGGTCGCGGCGAGTCTCGGCTTGCCTGTGCTCAGCAACAGCGCAGACGCGGCAACGCCAGCACGTTCCACGACGACCAAGCATGATCTCACCACGCGGGTTAACTTCACTAATCTCGCATGGCTTGAAGCCAACCGTCGTCCCAATTTCTCCGTTGATTACTGGCAGCAACACGCGATTCGCACGGTTATTCGCCATCTGTCGTTCGCGATGGCGCCGCAGACGATGCCTGTTGCTGAAGAAACGCTGCCGGTCCAGGCTCAGCACCTTGCTCTGCTCGATACGCTCAATGCGCTTCTGACGCAGGACAACCAGCCGCCTGTGACCGTGAGTCAGACGGCGCAAACTGCTTTTGTTTCCCCCGCATCCTTCTCTGTTTCGACCTGGATTAGCCAGGTTCACGGCATCCGTGCCGGGCCTCAACGCCTCAGCTAAATTAACCCTTTTTCAATACCTTAATTTATCTGCCCGACTGGGGCGTTTGAGAATTTATTATGCTAATCAAATTATTAACCAAAGTTTTTGGTAGTCGTAACGATCGTACCCTGCGCCGCATGCGCAAAGCTGTGAACGTCATCAACGGTATGGAACCGGCGATGGAGAAGCTCTCTGATGATGAACTGAAAGCAAAAACCGCGGAGTTCCGTGCGCGTCTGGAGAAAGGCGAAACCTTAGAAAGCCTGATCCCGGAAGCCTTTGCCGTAGTACGTGAGGCCAGTAAACGCGTGTTCGGCATGCGTCACTTCGACGTGCAGCTGCTGGGCGGGATGGTGCTCAACGAGCGCTGCATCGCGGAAATGCGTACCGGTGAAGGTAAAACCCTGACTGCAACGCTGCCGGCTTACCTGAATGCGCTGACGGGTAAGGGCGTTCACGTTGTTACCGTCAACGACTATCTGGCGCAACGCGACGCCGAAAATAACCGTCCACTGTTCGAATTCCTCGGCATGACCGTGGGCATTAACATGTCCGGCCTGCCGGCACCTGCGAAGCGTGAAGCCTACAACGCGGACATCACCTACGGCACCAACAACGAATACGGCTTCGACTACCTGCGTGACAACATGGCGTTCAGCCCTGAAGAGCGCGTCCAGCGTAAACTGCACTATGCGCTGGTGGATGAGGTTGACTCCATTCTGATCGATGAAGCGCGTACCCCGCTGATCATCTCCGGCCCGGCCGAAGACAGCTCCGAGATGTACCGTAAAGTCGACAAAATCATTCCACACCTGCTGCGTCAGGAGAAAGAAGACTCCGATACTTTCCAGGGTGAAGGTCACTTCTCCGTGGATGAAAAAGCGCGTCAGGTCAACCTGACCGAACGCGGCCTGGTGAAAATCGAAGAGCTGCTGGTGGCTGAAGGCATTATGGAAGAGGGCGAGTCTCTGTACTCCCCGAGCAACATTATGCTGATGCACCACGTAACGGCTGCACTGCGCGCGCACGCCCTGTTCACCCGCGACGTTGACTACATCGTTAAAGACGGTGAAGTCATCATCGTCGATGAACACACCGGTCGTACCATGCAGGGACGTCGCTGGTCCGATGGTCTGCACCAGGCCGTGGAAGCGAAAGAAGGCGTGGATATTCAGAACGAAAACCAGACGCTGGCGTCTATCACCTTCCAGAACTACTTCCGTCTGTACGAGAAGCTGGCGGGGATGACCGGTACCGCAGATACCGAAGCGTTTGAGTTTAGCTCCATCTATAAGCTGGATACCGTGGTAGTACCAACCAACCGTCCAATGATCCGTAAGGATATGCCGGACCTGGTATACATGACTGAAGCGGAAAAAATCCAGGCGATCATCGAAGATATTCGCGATCGTACCGCGAAGGGCCAGCCGGTTCTGGTGGGGACCATCTCCATCGAGAAATCTGAAGTGGTGTCTAACGAGCTGACCAAGGCGGGCATCAAGCACAACGTGCTGAACGCCAAGTTCCACGCTAAAGAAGCAGATATCGTTGCGCAGGCGGGTTACCCGGCTGCCGTAACCATCGCTACCAACATGGCGGGTCGTGGTACCGATATTATGCTCGGCGGTAGCTGGCAGGCCGAAGTGGCCGAGCTGGAAAACCCAACCCCGGAGCAAATCGCGCAGATAAAAGCCGACTGGCAGGTGCGTCACGACGCGGTGCTGGCATCCGGTGGTCTGCACATCATTGGTACCGAGCGTCATGAATCTCGTCGTATCGATAACCAGCTGCGCGGTCGTGCGGGCCGTCAGGGTGATGCCGGTTCTTCCCGTTTCTATCTGTCTATGGAAGATGCGCTGATGCGTATTTTCGCCTCTGACCGTGTGTCCGGCATGATGCGTAAACTGGGCATGAAACCTGGCGAAGCGATCGAGCACCCGTGGGTTACCAAAGCGATTGCCAACGCCCAGCGTAAAGTAGAAAGCCGCAACTTCGATATTCGTAAGCAGCTGCTGGAATATGATGACGTTGCCAACGACCAGCGTCGTGCGATCTATACCCAGCGTAACGAACTGCTGGACGTGTCCGACGTGAGCGAAACCATCAACAGCATTCGCGAAGATGTGTTCAAAGCCACTATCGACGCGCACATTCCACCGCAGTCTCTGGAAGAGATGTGGGATATCGAAGGCCTGCAGGAACGTCTGAAAAACGACTTCGACCTCGAACTGCCAATCAAAGAGTGGCTGGACAAAGAGCCTGAGCTGCACGAAGAGACCCTGCGCGAGCGTATCTACGAAACCGCGCTGGACGTCTATAAGCGTAAGGAAGAAGTGGTTGGCGCTGAGATGATGCGTCACTTCGAGAAAGGCGTAATGTTGCAGACCCTGGACTCCCTGTGGAAAGAGCACCTGGCGGCGATGGACTACCTGCGTCAGGGTATCCACCTGCGTGGTTATGCGCAGAAAGATCCGAAGCAGGAGTACAAGCGTGAATCCTTCTCCATGTTTGCTGCCATGCTGGAGTCGCTGAAGTATGAAGTCATCAGCACTCTGAGCAAAGTTCAGGTGCGTATGCCGGAAGAAGTGGAAGCGATGGAGCAGCAGCGTCGTGAAGAAGCTGAGCGTCTGGCACAGATGCAGCAGCTGAGTCATCAGACCGATGAGAGCGAAGCCGCAGCGGCAATCGCAGCGCAGACGGGCGATCGTAAAGTCGGTCGTAACGATCCGTGCCCATGTGGTTCCGGCAAAAAATACAAGGCGTGCCATGGCCGTCTGAGCTAAGAACATAACAAAACGAAAAGGCGCAGATATCTGCGCCTTTTTTATGGAAGTGACATGATGAAAACACTGCAAATTGCTGTCGGGATCATTCGCAACCCGCAAAACCAGATCTTCATTACCCAACGTGCCGCCGATGCGCATATGGCCAACAAATGGGAATTCCCCGGCGGAAAAATCGAATCAGGTGAAACGCCGGAGCAGGCGCTGGTGCGTGAGCTTCAGGAAGAGGTGGGGATCACCCCGCATGGCGCAACGCTGTTCGATAAGCTGGAGTACCAGTTTCCGGACAGGCACATCACGCTGTGGTTCTGGCTGGTGGAAAACTGGGAAGGTGAGCCATGGGGAAAAGAGGGGCAGCCGGGTAACTGGATTGAGCTTCAGGCCAGCGATGCGGAAAAATTCCCGCCTGCCAATGAGCCTGTGATCCTCCGGCTGGTCGCACAACCGTAGGCCTGCTAAGCGAAGCGCCAGCAGGCTTTAAATGTTACTGCTGGTTTTCGCTCCAGTCATCGCTATCCGAGAGATCGCCTTCGCTCGGAATGCGTTTCTCTTCCGCCGCCCATTCGCCCAGGTCTATAAGTTGACAGCGTTTGCAGCAGAATGGGCGAAATGGACTCACTTCTCCCCAGACGACAGTTTTCCCACAGGTTGGGCAGTTTACGGTGGTTACGTCAGACATCGGCACTCCTTAACAACAGGCCAGTTCAAAATCGAGGCGTTCCGGCACGGTGCCATGCTCACTGTCCAGCGGCATAAAGCGGATCGCGAAACGGCTTTTATGTCCGGAAATTTGCGGGTAAAGCTGCTCGCCAAGAGAGAGATTCAAACGCAGAAGATCGGCGTCGTCGCCGTTATCCTGATAAAAACCGTTGAGACTGGTCTGCTTGCGGAACGGGGCAGAGTTACGCACAAGATCGAGGATCAGGGATAACGTTTGATTCATCGGCTCCAGACTGCCCATCCAGCTGTTTACCTGGCGATCGCGCTGTTCCTGCGGCATGTGCAGCCACATATGCAGCGTTGGAAGGTCAAAGCTACAGCAACCGCCCGGTATGCTCAGACGCTGACGCACCAGCGCAATCAGACGGTCCTCGCGTAAAAATTGTCCAACGCGCGGCGCGGCCATCAGCGTCGCGCTGCTGTTTTTTAGCTGCTGGCGTAAAGCGTCAATTCGACTTTTATCTACGCCCGGTACTTCGGCCCAGGCCTGTAATTTACGCTGCTGGCGCTCCAGCTCTTTCAACAGCTCAGTGCGGACATCGCCGCGTTCAATCACATCCAGCAGATCGCCCACGTTGCGGAAAAAATGCAGCGCGGTGGCGTGATCGTTGACGGGCAGATGTTGTGAAAGTTGTTGAATAAGAAATTCTATGCGTAGCCAGGTACGCATTTTTTCGTTAAGCGGATGCTCAAAAAGGATATGAGTCGACATTATGGTTTTTCCTGTGCAACGGCCTGCGCGGCGAAGGTCAGATACTGCGCGTGCAGACGAGCAACATCCGATGCAATGGCATCTGGTGCGCCGTTATTATCAATAACATCATCCGCAACGGCGAGGCGCGCTTCGCGCGTGGCCTGTGCGGCAAGAATTTGTTCAGCATGCTCGCGTGAAACATGGTCACGCGCCATGGTTCTCTGGATTTGCGTTTCGCGGGAAACATCAATCACCAGCGTTCTGTCTGCTTTATTTTGAAGCTGATTTTCCACCAGTAACGGGATCACCCACAACACATAGGGCGAACTGGCTGCGGCAATCTGACGCTGAGTTTCCTGGTGGATAATGGGGTGGAGCAGGGCATTAAGCCAGGCTTTTTCCGCCGGATCGGAAAATATGCACTCACGCAGCTGCCGACGATTCAGGGTGCCGTCAGCCTGTATCACTCGGCGACCAAAATGCGCTTCAATGGCGTTTAAGGCGGGTGTATTGGGTTCTACCACCTGACGGGCAATGATATCGGCGTCGATAATTGTGATGCCGAGACGAGCAAACGCGTGCGCAACGGTGCTTTTACCACTACCGATGCCGCCGGTTAATGCGACGATATACCCCATTAAATCAGATCCTGGGAATTATTCAGTTTTAAAATCAGTTGCTTAAAATTCAAACTTACAACAGCCAATGTTTAGCTCTCTTTACCCGCTTTTTACCAGGTAAATTTATAGGATTGTAGCGTAAAAAAAGAGAATTTCGCAGTCTTGCGGAGCAGGTATTAGTGCGTATGATAGCGTCACTGGAGTTGTGCTTTTAATATATTTGCCTCTAACCCCAGGAATCCGCACATGCGTATTGAAGAAGATCTGAAGTTAGGTTTCAAAGACGTTCTTATCCGCCCTAAACGCTCTACACTGAAAAGTCGCTCAGACGTTGAACTCGAACGTCAATTCACCTTTAAGCATTCCGGTCAGACGTGGTCTGGCGTGCCGATTATCGCGGCCAACATGGACACCGTCGGGACCTTCGAGATGGCGACCGCGCTGGCGCAATTCGACATCCTTACTGCGGTACATAAACACTACAGCCCTGAGGAGTGGAATGCGTTTGTCGCCTCCGCCTCGGCTGACGTGGTGAAGCATGTGATGG
>NZ_JABMCU010000183.1:0-9154 GCF_013179605.1 Enterobacter sp. CM29
TCGGCGCATCCCTGCGCCTCGCCCCGGCCGGAAGGCAAACGCCTCAGCGATTTACAGCCGGACCAGGGCATCGCTGACAGCCCTCAGTCATTTAGAAAGCAACTTTATTGCTTCTGCATAAAAAAATACTGGGGATCCCTCAGCCCGGTGGGAGAGGGTTAGGGTGAGGGCATCAGGCCGCAGAGCCTGATTGTCGGGTGGCGGCTTCGCCTTACCCGACCTACAAAACCTACTTCCGGTGAATGAATTCGACCGCTTTATCCGGGAAATCCGTAAACAATCCGTCCACATCCGCCTGGTTATACAGCACGTCGTAAAGCTGATTCACGTCCGTCGCATACTCCGGCAGCTGGTCTGCACGCACGGTATACGGATGCACCTGCATCTTGCTCGCATGCGCCTCTTTCACCATCGCCGTCAGCTTCACGTGGCCCGGCGTTGAGCCTTCCGCCACCAGCATGTGGTAATCCGGCCCGATGCCGTCGGCGTACTGCGCAATCTGCTTCATCGCGCCCGGCTTAAACATCCAGTCGTAGCTGTAGTTCACCCACTTCCCGTCCGGCTGTTTTTCCTGAGTTTCATTCCAGTCGGTATAGGCAATCAGCTGCACCAGATTGAGATCCATCCCCATCTTCGGCTCCAGCTCAGTTTTGATGCGCTTCAGTTCCGCAGCATCGAAACATTGCAGGAAAACCTTATCCTTCTTGCTGGTGTAGCCGTACTTTTTCAGTACCTCCAGCGTCTTCGCGGCAATGTCTTTTCCTTCCTGATGGTGGAACCACGGCGCTTTGATTTCCGGGTAGATACCGATATTTTTGCCCGTCGAGTGGTTCAGCCCCTGAACAAACTCGATCTCCTCTTCGAAGGTGTGAATACGGAAGTCAGACTTGCCCATCGGGAAACGCCCCGGATAGACCTGCACCTTCTTACCGTTCTCAATCTCGAAGCCCTCGGTAAACTTCAGCGAGCGGATCTCCGCCAGCGTGAAGTCGATGGCGTAGTAGCGGCCATCTTTACGGGCACGATCCGGGAAACGCTCCGCCACGTCCGTCACGCGGTCAAGATAATGGTCATGCAGAACGACCAGCTGGTCGTCCTTCGTCATCACCAGATCCTGCTCCAGATAATCTGCGCCCTGGGCATAGGCCATCGCTTTTGCCGGCAGCGTATGCTCTGGCAGATAACCGCTGGCGCCACGGTGGGCGATCACGATTTTATCCGCCGCCAGCGCGGAGCCTGTCATCAGGCCCGCCAGCAGCAGGCCTGTCGCTAACTGAGTTAATTTCATCGCAATGCTCCTTACTGACGACGCGCCAGCACCTCGGCATGGTGACGTTTTTCACCGATCATCACGACGATCAACAGCAGAACCGCCAGCACGCTGCCGCCAATCATCACCATAAAGCCACCGTCCCAGCCGAAGAAATCGACGGTGTAACCGACGATGGCACTTGCCGCCACTGAACCGCCGAGGTAGCCAAACAGACCGGTAAAGCCTGCCGCCGTGCCTGCCGCTTTCTTCGGCGCCAGCTCCAGCGCGTGCAGGCCGATCAGCATAACCGGACCATAAATCAGGAAGCCGATTACGATCATACAGGCCATATCCACACCCGGATTACCCGGCGGGTTAAGCCAGTAAACGACCGTCGCGATGGTCACCAGCGTCATAAAGAACACGCCCGTCGCCCCACGGTTGCCCTTAAACACTTTGTCCGACATCCAGCCGCAGATCAGCGTGCCGGGAATGCCCGCGTATTCATACAGGAAATAGGCCCAGGAGGATTTATCCAGCGCGAAGTGCTTCACCTCTTTCAGGTAAGTCGGGGACCAGTCGAGGATGCCGTAGCGCAGCAGGTAGACAAACACGTTCGCCACCGCGATGTACCACAGCAGCTTGTTTGGCAGCACATACTTCATGAAGATCTGTTTCGCGGTCAGCTCTTCTTCGTGCTTCTCGCTGTAATCATCCGGGTAGTCGTTTTTGTACTCTTCAATCGGCGGCAGGCCGCAGGACTGCGGCGTGTCGCGCATCAGGGCGAAGGCGATAATCGCCACCAGAATGGCGCCAAAGGCAGGCATATAGAGCGCCGCGTGCCAGTCGTTGAACCAGGCCATCCCCAGCAGGAACAGCAGCGGCGGAAGCCCGCCCCCGACGTTATGCGCGCAGTTCCAGACCGATACAATCCCACCGCGCTCTTTCTGTGACCACCAGTGCACCATGGTACGTCCGCATGGCGGCCACCCCATCCCCTGGAACCAGCCGCAGAGGAACAGCAGTACGAACATGACGGCAATGCTGGAGGTCGCCCATGGCACAAAGCCCATGAACAGCATCACCGCTGCCGCGAGGATCAGACCGGCGGGCAGGAACACGCGCGGATTCGAGCGATCCGACACCGACCCCATAATGAACTTCGAAAAACCGTACGCGATGGAGATCCCCGACAGCGCAAAGCCCAGATCGCCGCGGGAGAAGCCTTGTTCCACCAGGTACGGCATGGCGAGCGCAAAGTTTTTACGTACCAGATAGTACGCCGCATACCCGAAGAAGATCCCGAGGAAGATTTGCCAACGCAGACGGCGGTAGAGAGGATCAATCTCTGCCTCTGGCAGTCGCGCCCGGTGTGGCGCAGGTTTAAAGATACTGAGCATAACAGCCTCCGTGGCCTTTCAAAAAATGACCGGGCATCTCGCGCCCGGCTACAGAGGCGGCGATGTTAAGAAATCACGGTGAATGTTACTGTGAATCAACGCACAGATTGTTACAGAAATATGACAGAATGCGCAAAAAAGCGCATGAAATCACGTTTCACTTTCGAATTTCGCGCGTTTATGTTCGAAATCAAACAAACCACACGATCAATGTGGCTAAATGCTAAAAAACGAACATAGAGGAAAGGCAATGACTATTCACGATCCACGCTTCAGCGATGTGATTATCATTGGCGGTGGCGCGACGGGTGCCGGCATCGCACGCGACTGCGCCCTGCGGGGATTGAGCGTCACGCTTCTGGAACGCCACGACATCGCCACCGGCGCAACGGGGCGTAACCACGGTCTGTTGCACAGCGGTGCCCGCTATGCGGTCACTGACGCTGAGTCCGCGCGCGAGTGTATTGCTGAAAACCAGATCCTCAGGCGCATCGCCCGCCACTGCGTTGAACCGACCAACGGCCTTTTTATCACCCTTCCCGAAGATGATCTCGGCTTTCAGCAAACCTTTATCACCGCCTGCACGGCGGCAGGCATTCAGGCCGAGGCGCTCGATCCTGCGCAGGCGTGCCGTCTGGAACCCTCGGTGAACCCGGCATTACTGGGCGCGGTAAAAGTGCCTGACGGAACCATTGATCCTTTCCGCCTGACCGCCGCCAATATGCTCGACGCGCGGGAACACGGCGCACAGATCCTGACCGGGCATCACGTCACCGGGCTTATTCGTGAAGGTAATACCGTGCGCGGGGTGCGCGTGTGTGATACGCAGTACAATGAACACCGCGAGCTGTATGCCACCGTCGTGGTCAATGCGGCGGGGATCTGGGGCCAGCGCATCGCGGAATACGCCGATTTATCCGTCCGCATGTTCCCGGCCAAAGGCTCGCTGCTGATCCTCGACCATCGCATCAATAATCATGTCATCAACCGCTGCCGTAAACCGTCTGACGCCGACATCCTCGTGCCGGGGGACACCATTTCGTTGATCGGCACGACCTCAATGCATGTGGACTACAGCGAAATTGATTACAACCGCGTTACCGCCGAAGAGGTGGATATTCTGCTGCGCGAAGGGGAAAAGCTGGCCCCGGTGATGGCGCAGACGCGTATTCTGCGTGCCTACGCGGGCGTGCGTCCCCTCGTCGCCAGCGACAACGATCCGAGCGGGCGTAACGTCAGCCGCGGCATCGTGCTGCTCGATCACGCCGAACGCGACGGCATGGACGGGTTTATCACCATTACCGGCGGCAAGCTGATGACCTACCGGCTGATGGCGGAGTGGGCCACCGATGCCGTCTGCCGTAAGCTCGGTAACACCGCGCCGTGCGTGACGGCGGAGCGGGCCCTGCCCGGCTCGCAGCAATCGACAGAAAAAACGCTGCACAAAATCATTTCACTTCCTGCCCCGCTTCGCGGTTCGGCGATTTACCGCCACGGCGACCGCACCCCGACCTGGCTTGGTGAAGGGCGACTCAGCCGCAGCCTGGTGTGCGAATGCGAAGCCGTGACCGCAGGCGAGGTGCAATATGCCGTGGAAAACCTGACGGTGAACAACCTGCTTGATTTACGCCGCCGCACGCGAGTCGGGATGGGCACCTGTCAGGGGGAGCTGTGCGCCTGCCGTGCCGCCGGGCTGCTGCAACGTTTTCATGCCACCTCCTCAACCCAGTCGCTCGCCCAGCTCAGCGATTTTTTAAATGAGCGCTGGAAAGGCATTCAGCCCGTCGCCTGGGGCGATGCCCTGCGCGAAAGTGAGTTTACCCGCTGGGTCTATCAGGGACTTTGCGGTCTGGAGAAGGAGCACAACCATGAAATTTGATACCGTGATTGTGGGTGGAGGGCTGGCGGGCCTGCTGTGCGGTCTCAAACTGACGCAGCGGGGTCTGCGCTGCGCCATTGTCACTCGCGGTCAAAGTGCCCTGCACTTCTCTTCCGGCTCGCTGGATTTACTGGGCGCGCTATCGTTCGCCGATCTGCCGCCTGAACATCCCTACCGCCTGACGGGCGCAGAGAATATGGCCCGCTTTGCCTGCGAAACCGAACACCTGCTGACCGCCTGCGGCGCACGCATGCAGGGTGACGCCGAGCAAAATCATCAGCGCGTCACGCCGCTCGGCACTCTGCGCGCCGCCTGGCTTAGCCCGGAAGAGGTGCCTGTCGCCCCCATCGCTGCCGGGCACGTGCGGGTGGTGGGGATCAGCGGTTTCCTTGATTTCCAGCCGCATCTTGCCGCCGCGTCTCTCAGACAGCAGGGCATTCAGGTGGATACGGCGGAGATTGATCTCCCCGAGCTCGACGTGCTGCGCGAAAACCCCAGCGAGTTTCGTGCGGTGAACATTGCCCGCCTGCTGGATAATGAACGCTACTGGCCGCAGCTGTACGCGGCGCTTCAACCGCTCGGCGAGACCTGCGACGCCCTGTTTATGCCCGCCTGTTTTGGCTTAACGGACAACCGGCTCTGGCGCTGGCTCTCGGCGCGCCTGCCCTGTACGCTCGGTTTACTGCCGACGCTCCCCCCTTCCGTGCCCGGCATTCGTCTGCATACCCAGCTTCAGCGTCAGTTTGTCGCCCAGGGTGGCGTCTGGATGGCAGGCGACGAGGTGAAAAAAATCACCCTGGCAGAGGGCGCGGTAAGCGAAATCTGGACCCGCAACCACGGCGACATCCCGCTTCGTGCACGCTATACGGTGCTGGCAAGCGGCAGCTTCTTCAGTAACGGTCTGCTGAGCAGCCGGGATGGCGTGCGTGAGGCAATTCTCGGGCTGGATGTCCGGCAAAGCGCTTCCCGCGCGGACTGGTATCAAAGCGATTTCTTCACCCCGCAGCCCTGGCAGCAGTTCGGCGTGATCGTCGATACCCAGCTGCGCCCGCAGCTGGGCGGGGAACCGGTTGAAAATCTTTACGCCATCGGCTCGGTTCTGGGCGGGTACGATCCCGTGGCACAGGGCTGCGGTGGCGGCGTCTGCGCCGTCACCGCGCTGCATGTCGCGGAGCAGATTATCCAGCGCAGGGAGGGAGCACAATGAACGACACCCGATTTGAAAGCTGTATCAAATGCACGGTCTGCACCACGGTTTGCCCGGTCAGCGGCGTCGATCCGCGCTATCCCGGCCCGAAACAGGCCGGCCCCGACGGGGAGCGTCTGCGCCTGAAGGACGGCGCGCTCTACGACGAGGCGCTGAAATACTGTATCAACTGTAAACGCTGCGAAGTTGCCTGCCCGTCGGACGTGAAAATAGGCGATATCATCCAGCGCGCCCGCGCCCGCTACAGTACGCAAAAACCGACGCTGCGCGACGCGATACTGAGCCACACCGATCTGATGGGCAGCCTCTCGACGCCTTTCGCGCCGGTCGTCAATGCCGCCACCGCCCTGAAGCCGGTGCGCAGGCTGCTGGATGCGACGCTCAAAATCGACCATCACCGCAGTCTGCCGAAATATTCTCACGGCACCTTCCGCCGCTGGTATAAATCCGTGGCGGCAGAACAGGCGCAGTTCGCTGAGCAGGTTGCCTTCTTCCACGGCTGCTACGTGAACTACAACCATCCGCAGCTGGGGAAAGACCTGCTGAAAGTGCTGAACGCCATGGGGACGGGCGTTCAGCTGCTGAGCAAAGAGAAGTGCTGCGGCGTTCCGCTGATTGCCAACGGTTTTACTGACAAAGCGCGCAGGCAGGCGAAAAGCAACGTCACCTCTTTGCGCGAGGCGATCGTCGACAACGGGATCCCGGTACTGGCGACGTCGTCAACCTGTACCTTCACGCTGCGCGATGAATATCCGCATCTGCTGGATGTGGATAACACCGGCTTGCGCGAGCACATTGAGCTGGCGACCCGTTTTCTCTGGCGCAAACTTGACAGTGGGCAGACGTTACCGCTGGGCAAATTGCCGCTGAAGGTGGTGTATCACACGCCATGTCATATGGAGAAGATGGGCTGGTCGATCTATACGCTGGAGGTGCTGCGGCTGATCCCGGGGCTGGAGCTGACGGTGCTGGACTCACGCTGCTGCGGCATCGCTGGCACCTACGGATTCAAGCATGAAAACTACCCAACGTCACAGGCCATTGGCGCGCCGCTGTTCCGGCAGATTGAAGAGAGCGGCGCAGATATCGTGGTGACGGACTGTGAAACCTGCAAGTGGCAGATCGAGATGTCCACCAGCAAACGCTGTGAACATCCCATTACCTTGCTGGCAAACGCACTGGCGTAACCGTTGCCGGGGACACTCCCCCGGCACATTCTCACTCTACAAACAGCGATTCCACGACGTTGATCCAGCCGTGCTCGCTGGCGACCTCTTTCCCGTTCAGCCAGCGGCGCAGCATGTTCAGCGCCATCATCGCGCACACCTCCTGACGCACGGCCAGGCTGTGGCGGGTAATACTCATCTTCACCCGCAGGGCGTGGGTCCCTTCCGGCGTTGCCAGGGCAAAGTTGAGATGCTCCTCATCCAGCCCGCCCACAAACAGCGCCAGCCCCGCGAAATGCTTCACTCTGCGCTCGGACGCCCAGCGCGCCGTCTGCGCCAGCGTCTCCTGCTGGAACGGCACCACTTCACTGGCCAGCAGCGGCGCGCCCGCCCGGGTAAGCTGAAGCGCCAGAAGCCCACCGGTAAACTGCTCGCTTAGCGTCACGCTCAGCTGGCGGGACTGCAAATGCGCTGCGATCTGCGCCGGCAGCCCTTCCGTTCCTTCGAAAATCAGGCTTTCCCCGGCGACGCGCTGCACTTCCGGCCATAGTGCCAGCATAGCGGCTTTCTCTGACGCCGGTCCGGTCAGCTTCAGTTCAATAATCGGCATGGAGGAGCGATAGCCCATCGACACGCCGGGAGGTAGTTGCAGGTGATCGAGGCTCTGGGCCAGGTCGCTTTCCGAGCGGCCAAAGGTGGTCAGACGCAGGCACAGCGGCGGTTCAGGCAGTGTGAAGCGCGCGCGCAGGCGCGGCAGGATCTGCTGCTCGACCATCACTTTAAATTCCGACGGCACGCCCGGGGTGAAGAACATCAGGCAGCGGTTCAGCTGAACGGCAAACCCGCAGGCGGTGCCGACCGGGTTATCAATCAGTTCCGCGCTGGCGGGAATTTCAGCCTGCTTGCGGTTGCTGGGGGCCATCACGCGGCCACGCTCGGAGAAGGATCGCTCCATCTGTGCCAGCCACGCCTCGTGCAGGACCAGGCCTTCACCTCTGGCCGTGGCGGCGGCCAGCGCGCTGAGATCGTCGCTGGTGGGCCCAAGCCCGCCGTTCACAATCAGCACGTCGCAGCGTTCGCTGCGCTCGCGCAGAACGTTGACCAGCGACTCAAGATTGTCACCCACGGTGTTGCGGCGCGTTAACGGTAATCCTTGCTCAAAGAAGAGATCGGCAAGCCAGGCGGCATTGGTATCAATGATTTGCCCATGCAGCACTTCGTCGCCAGTGGATAACATTTCCACGTTTATCATTGTGTTCTCCCATTTCAATGGTCAAAACACTATAGCGCAATCGAAGACCGGGGGAAGAGAGAAACTGGCGCGACTGAACGCCGCGCCGAAAGGATTAGAAACCTGCGCTCACACCGATGTAGGGACCATCTGCCAGCGCGTTGTCGCGGTGGCCGTCTTTACCCGCCAGGTTCAGATAACGATAACCCGCTTCGATGGTGACAGGACGGATGATGGTCCAGCGTCCACCCACGTTGGCTTCCTCATAGCTATCGATACCGCTGGAGAGGGAATCCGGAGAGTAGTAGTACTCACCGAACAGGCCAAAGCTGTCGCCGATTTTCCACTGCAAACCGCCGCCCACTGCCGCCGCGTAACCTTCGTCGCCGTCGTTCGGGTTGGTGTAAATCCCTTTACCGCCGACTGTCGCCAGGAAAGGACCCAAAGGTACGTTGAAGCCCAGCCCCAGGCTTGCCGCATCCCCATCGTCGTCGTTATGCGTCCAGCCGCCGGTCATCGCCAGGCCTGCGCTATCCGTGCCAAGACCAAAGCCCAGGTGGGTATAATCTTCGCCCGCCGAGCCGTTGAAGGAAATAGCGTTGGCTGCTGCCGATACAAACATCAGGCCTAAGCCCATTAATGCCACTTTTTTCATTGTCGTGATCCCGCACAATATATTCAGAGATGTCCAAAAACCGCGAGATTTTAACCTGACTGTCTGTGGGATCAATGCGCTCAGTGGACATCGGGCAATTAGTTTGTAACGATTTGATAATATCGGTATTTATATCATCAATAAAAAACGCATTTTTACGCACAAGCCGCCCAGATTTTCACTGGGCATCAGCTGAAGATGGCTGCGGTGCAGGCGGGCAATATCGTTGGCCAGCGCCAGGCCAATGCCGGACCCGGCGGCATCGCCCACGTTATCCAGCCGATGAAACGGCAGCATGGCCTGGGAGATCTGGTCTTCGGCAATACCCGGTCCGCTGTCCTCCACGCTCAGCTCAACGGCATCG
>NZ_JABMCU010000184.1:0-9115 GCF_013179605.1 Enterobacter sp. CM29
CCACCAGGGTGGCGAACCAGACGAAGGTATTCCACGCGGCTTTGTTGCCGGTGATGTCGTTCCACTCCAGCACGCCGGTCCACAGCATCAGGCCAACGATCAGCAGGGCAGCCATGGCCGGTTCAATCCACGCCGCGGCGAAGATCCACATCAGCAGCGCGCAGCACACGAACACCAGCAGCAGGATCTCATTGCGCGACAGTTTGCCCAGTTTTTCCAGTTCGCGGGTCGCCCACAGTGGTACTTCATTGTTTACCTTCACTTCTGGCGGGTAGAACCAGTAGGCCAGCAGCGGCATGGTCAGGATCAGCAGGATACCCAGCGGCAGGAAGGCGAGGAACCAGGTCCCCCAGGAGATATCAATTCCAACGGTGCTTTTCACCAGCGCCAGTGCCAGCAGGTTAGGTGCCAGAGCGGAAAGGAACATCGAGCTGGTGATACAAGCCGCGGTGATTGCCACCCACATCAGATAGGAACCGATTTTGCGCGCGCTTGGGTCGTTGGGTTTTGAACCGTACAACGGCGGCAGGTTAGCGATAATCGGGTAGATGGTCCCACCGCTGCGCGCGGTATTGGACGGGGTGAACGGGGCCAGCAGCAGGTCCGCGAAGGTAATGGCGTAACCGAGCGTCAGGCTGCGACGGCCCAGGTACTTCACCAGAATCAGCGCCAGACGGCGGCCGAAGCGGGTTTTGTCGTAGCCTGCGGCGAACATAAAGGCACCGAAGATCAGCCAGACGGTGGAGTTACCAAACCCGCTCACCGCCCATTTAAAGGAGGCGCCCGCCAGCTTGAATTTCGGGTCAGCCAGCTGTTCGGGGCTAAAGAGCACCCACTGGCTGCACAGCGCAATCGCCACCACGCCGGTGAGGCCGATTACGGCGCCCGGCAGAGGTTCGAAAATCAACCCGACGATGACGCCAACAAAGATGGCGAAGTAGTGCCACGCATAAGGCGGCAGACCTTCCGGAACGGGGACAAACAACAGCAGGACGGCGACAATGACGGGCAGGGCCATCATCAGCAGGCGTTTTGCTGTTCCATTTGATGCCAGATTCGCCGCAGGAGGCGTTACAGCAGTTTTTGTTTTCATAGTTTCACGTCTTAAGTTGTCAAAAATTCGTCGTACAGCGAAAACACAAATTCGATTGCTTTATTCGTTTTACTTTTTTTAGTTATTTAAGGTGCGTTTTTGTGTTTTCAGTAATAGCGATTTAACGCATTATTGTTTGCGCTAAATAAAAAATGATGATGTTTTTATATTGCGCCTTTGGATGCCATTACTATTGATCGCGATCAAAAAAAAAGAATTGAGGACGTAAATTTATACTTTTTATAATAACCACTCTGAGTAGTGTGGTTATTCGCTATTTTTAAGCGTTTTATTTATCAATTCTATAACATTATTAATTTGGACTGTGTTTTAAGTTTTGATTTTAAAGGGTTTTTGATGTGATTGGTGTATTGGCTTTACCATTGTTGATTTAACTTTTTTTAAATTAATGTGAACGTATAAAACATTCAAGCTAACACCAATGTGTTATTAATGTTATCGCAGGGATTAAATAGTTTATTAACTAACGTAATGACTTTAGAAACTAAAAAAAGCTTTATATTAATGTCATGACATCGGCAAAAACACGAAATAAAAAATCCATACCGATAACGAATTCTTAATTTTTAAAGTTTGGAGTTTCTATTATGAGCACTAACGAACGTATTTTAAGCCCCTTCACATTACCGAATGGTACTGAACTGAAAAACCGTTTGTTAATGGCCCCGATGACAACCTGTACGGGGTATTTCGATGGCACCGTGACCAGCGAGCTGGTGGAGTACTACCGCGCCCGCGCTGGCAGCATCGGCACCATTATCGTTGAATGCTGTTTTGTTGACGATCTCGGCCTTGCGTTCCCGGGCGCAATTGGTATTGATAACGACGAAAAAATCGCCGGACTGGCAAAAATCGCTGACGCCATTAAGTCCAAAGGTTCCAAAGCCCTTCTGCAAATTTACCACGGCGGCCGTATGGTCGACCCAAAACTGATCGGCGGCCGGACGCCGGTTGGCCCAAGCGCGGTTGCCGCGCCGCGTGACGGTGCCGCGACGCCGGTTGCTCTGACTTCAGAAGAAGTGGAAGGCATGATCGGCAAGTTCGGCGAAGCCGTACGCCGCGCAATTCAGGCCGGCTTCGATGGCGTCGAAATCCACGGGGCGAATACCTATCTGATCCAGCAGTTCTACTCCCCGAACTCTAATCAGCGCGACGACGAGTGGGGTGGCAGCCGCGATAACCGCGCGAAATTCCCGCTGGCGGTGCTGGACATTACCCACAAGATGGTGCGCCAGTATGCGGACGACGCGTTCATCGTTGGCTACCGTTTCTCACCGGAAGAGCTGGAAGTCCCCGGCATTCGCTTCGAAGACACCCTGTATCTGCTGGAAAAACTGGCCGCTCGTGGGGTGGATTATCTGCACTTCTCCCTTGGCGCCGCCCTGCGTCCTTCTATCGTCGATACTCAGGACCCGACGCCACTTATCGAAAAATACTGCGCCATGCGCTCTGACACGCTGGCGCAGGTACCGGTGATGGGCGTTGGCGGCGTGGTGAATGCCACGGATGTGAATGAAGCGCTGGATCACGGTTACGACCTGATAGCCGTTGGTCGCGCCACCATCGCCTATCCGGACTGGACCGATCGCATCGCGGCGGGCGAAAGCCTGGAGCTGTTTATGGACAGTACCCGACGCGAAGAACTGAGCATCCCGGAACCGCTGTGGCGCTTCTCGCTGGTGGAAGCGATGATCCGCGACATGAGCATGGGCGAATCTAAATTCAAACCGGGCACCTTTATTGAAAAAGTGCAGGACGATGCTAACGAACTGGTGATTAACGTCAGCCTCGAAACCGATCGTATTGCCGATATCGAACTGGCCTCCGGCCCGAGTGAAGACGTCGAGTTTGTCACCAGCTTCGAAGAGATCCGTACCCGTATTCTGGATGCCAATACCCCGCACGTGGATGCTATCACCGGCGCGACCAGCCAGAGCGAGGCGGTGAAAAAAGCGGTCTCGAAGGCGATGCTGAAATCCAGCAAAGCGCTGGCGGCAGAAGAGGGCGCTGACCCGAATGAGACTAAAAGCGTGGACGTGGTGGTGGTCGGCAGCGGCGGCGCCGGTCTGGCGGCGGCGATTCAGGCGCACGACGAAGGCGCGAGCGTGCTGATCGTTGAGAAAATGCCGACTATTGGCGGGAACACCATCAAAGCCTCTGCCGGGATGAACGCGGCTGAGACCCGCTTCCAGCGCGTGAAGGGCATTCAGGACAGCAAAGAGCTGTTCTACCAGGAAAGCCTGAAAGGCGGTGGCAATAAGAACAACCCTGAACTGCTGCGTCGCTTTGTCGAGAACGCGCCGGAGGCCATAGAATGGCTGGCAACGCGCGGCATTATGCTCAACGACATCACCACCACCGGCGGGATGAGCATCGACCGTACGCACCGTCCGAAAGATGGTTCCGCGGTGGGCGGATATCTGATTAGCGGCCTGGTGCGCAATGTCAACAAACGCAACATCGAGGTGATGCTGGATACCTCCGTGAGCGACATCATCTTCGAAAACGGCGAAGTGACCGGCGTGCGTCTGACCACCGAAGAGAACGAAACCCTCACCGTGGCAACTAAAAGCGTAATTGTCGCGACGGGCGGCTTCAGCGCCAACAGCCAGATGGTGGTGAAATACCGTCCGGACCTGGAAGGGTTCGTGACGACTAACCACAAAGGCGCAACCGGCGGCGGTATCGCACTGCTGGAGCGTATTGGCGCAGGCACCGTCGATATGGGCGAAATCCAGATCCACCCAACCGTTGAGCAGAAAACGTCGTACCTGATTTCCGAATCCATCCGCGGCGGCGGGGCGATTCTGGTAAACCAGCAGGGCAACCGCTTCTATAACGAAATGTCGACCCGCGACAAAGTCTCGGCGCAAATCATCGCGCTGCCGGAGAAATACGCTTACATCGTCTTTGACGAGCATGTTCGCGCCAAAAACAAAGCCGCGGATGAGTACATCGCGAAAGGGTTTGTCACCAGCGCCAGCTCGCCAAAAGCCCTGGCGGAAGCGCTGGGGATGGATCACCACCAGTTCCTGGCAACGCTGGAACGCTACAACGGCTTTGTGGAAAAACAGCATGACGATGATTTTGGCCGCACCACCGCGCTGCGTGCGCCTATCAACGAAGGGCCGTTCTATGCCATTCAGATTGCGCCGGGCGTGCACCACACCATGGGCGGTGTGACCATCAATACAGAAACCTGCGTGCTGGACAGCAACCACAACGTATTGCCGGGAGCCTTTGCTGCGGGTGAGGTTGTCGGGGGTATCCACGGCGGTAACCGCATCGGTGGTAATGCGGTGGCAGATATCATTATTTTTGGTACGCTTGCCGGACATCAGGCGGCTATGCGTTCGAAAACACGGTAAGGCTCCTGTTTCCCCGGCGGCGCGGTGCTTGCCGGGGCTACATCTGAGGACTTATGTAATGCCTGATAGCCATCGCGTTTACAGCTACAACGCCGTTCTGATGGGCTCGCCCATCCTCCTGAAACTCTTCTCCCATGACGAAGCCCTCGCGTCCCGCGTGTTTCGCCTGATCAAACAGTACGAAGATCTCCTCACCGTCAACCGTGCGGATTCGCAGGTGATGGATGTCAACCATGCTGCCGGTCAGCATCCGGTTGTCGTCAGTCGCCCGGTGTTTGACCTGATCCGCTGCGCGAAAGCGGCCAGCCTGCCTACAGACAGTGCGTTCAACCTGGCGATAGGTCCGCTGGTCAAACGCTGGAAAATTGGCTTTAAGGGGGACGCTGTACCGCCCGCGGACGAGATCGCCGCCTTGCTGAGTATCACGGATCCTGCGAACGTGGTACTGGATGACGCCAACAGCAGCGTGTTTCTTACACGCCAGGGAATGGAGATCGATCTGGGGGCTATCGCCAAAGGTTATATCGCCGACAGGGTGCGGGATTACCTGCATAAAGAGGGCGCCGAACTCGGGTTGATCAACCTTGGCGGCAACGTCCAGACGTTAGGCTCGCCGGAGGGTGGCTGGCGCGTCGGGCTGAAAAAACCGTTCGCCGGTGACGCGCTGATTGGCGCCATAACGGTAGAAAACCGGTCGGTTGTGACGTCAGGCACCTATGAGCGCTACTTCGAGCAGAACGGCAAACGTTATCATCACATACTTGACCCGCGTACCGGCTACCCGCTGGATAACGAACTGGACAGCGTGACGATTATTTCGCAAGACTCCCTCGACGGCGATATCTGGACCACGCTGATCTACGGCATGGGCGTGGAGCAGGGCTGCGCCGCGCTGCGTTCGCGCCCCGATATTGAAGCCATTTTTGTCACCAAAACAAAAGAAGTGGTGATCTCCTCGATGCACCACTTCCGTTTTACCCTTCTGGACGACAGCTACCGAATTACTGGCAGTACTGTTTGAGCAGGCCGACCTGTTCCGGCTGCAAACGGTAGCGATATACCGGTCGACCGGTGGCGCCGTAGTGAATGCTGGTGAACAGGATATTGATTTGCGCCAGCCAGATCAGGTATTTGCGGCAGGAGACGCGGGAAATGTTGACCGCATTCGCCAGATCGTCGGTGGAAAATTCTATCTCCGGATGGCTGTCGATCCACTGGCAAATGGTGCGCAGCGTCTGCGGCGTTAAGCCTTTCGGTAATTTTTTGCTGTCGGCCAGCTCCGGCGCGCCGCCGTGGATCAGCCTGTCGACGTCGGCCTGTTCATAATACTGATGCGAGCCCATCAGACTGCGCTTTGCCTTCCAGCCGTTCAGCGCCTCTTCAAAACGCGGGAACTGGAACGGTTTAATCAGGTAATCCACCACGCCATAGTGCATCGACGTCTGGATCGTTGCGGCGTCGGAGGCCGACGAAATCATGATAACGTCAATCGGGCGGCCCGATGCCCGGATGATGGGCAATAGATCCAGCCCGTTATCCTGCTGCATATAGACATCCAGCAGCACCAGATCGATCGGCTGGCCTGGGTTTGCGATCAATGCTTCGGCCTGGTTGAGCGTAGAAGCGACGCCGCAGCAGTTAAAACCCTCAACGCGGTTAACATACAGACGGTTGAGGTCGGCTACCATGGCGTCATCATCGACAATTAATACATTTATCACGCGATATTCCTCTCGCTATCCCAGGGGATCTGAACAAAAAATTGGGTAAATACGCCAGGCTCCGACTCGACGGTAATATCTCCGCCCAGGTTCTGGATCTGCTGACGTGCAAGGAACAGCCCAACGCCACGGTTTTCACCTTTTGTTGAGTAGCCCTTTGTAAAAATAGCCTCCAGCCGCTCGGGATCAATGCCGGGACCGTCATCGCTGACCTCACCGCTCAGCCAGCCGTTCTGATAATGCAGCAGCAGGCCGATCTCGCCTTCCGGCTGACCTTCCATCGCATCCAGGGCATTTTCGATTAAATTGCCCAGCACGGTGATCAGAACCGCAACCTGCTCTTCATTGCTGGTGTCAGGAAGCTGACTCTCCTCGGCCAGCGTCAGGGTCACTCCCGCCTCTTTGGCGCGGTTGATTTTACCCAGCAGGAAACCCGCAATGACCGGCGATTTAACCTTGCGCTGTATCGCGCCGATATCCGTCTGATAATTCTGTGCGGTCTGGATGATGTACTCTTCCAGCTTATCGTAGCGCTTCATGTGCAGCAGGCCGAGGATCACGTGCAGCTTGTTCATAAACTCATGCGTATGTGAGCGCAGGGCATCAACATAGTTGACCATACCATCGATACGCTGCATTAACTGGCTGATTTCGGTCTTATCGCGGAAGGTGCTGATTGCCCCGATCACCTGATTCTGGCTTTTCACGGGGACCATGTTGCACAGCAGTAGCCGTCCGTTACAGCCGATCTCCTGATCCTGACGAGCAATGCCGGTTTTCGCCACTTCCCGCAGGCTGACCAGCAATGGTTCGCCGCTGCTCTCGGAGTGCTCACCCGAGCTCAGGAGCAAAATTTCTCTGGCGGTGTGGTTAATCATCGTCACGCGCCCGTGCATATCAACAGCCATCACGCCTTCGCGCAGGGACTGCAACATGGCCTGGCGCTGCTCAAAGAGGGCAGAGATCTCGTAAGGCTCCAGCCCGAAGAGAATACGTTTCAGAACCCGGACCAGACCCCATATCGCCACTGAGCTCATCAGAACGCTGAATAAGATGGTCCACACGGCATTGAGCCGACCGCGGGCAATTTGATCTTCAACTTTATTCAGCGAAATACCCACCACGACCACGCCGATCTGGTCGTGCCGATCGTCATAAACGGGCGTAAAGACGCGCAGTGCTTCCGCGAGTGCGCCGCGGTTCACGGAGACATTCTCTTTCCCTTCGAGGGCGGGCGTCAGATCGTCGCCAATAAAATGCAAACCTAACAGCGCTTCGTTTGGATGGGAATAGCGGATCCCACGCAGGTCGGTAACCACGGTAAACAGCAGGTCGTTGCGCTTCGTCACCGCCTGGGCAATCGGCTGGATGATGCCAGCCTGCGGCGATTCCATCAGGCCACGCTTGATCTCCGGGCTGTCGGCCAGCGTTCGGGCGATACCCAGCGCAGTATCTTTCACGTCATCGCGCGTGGCACGGGTGATCTGCACAGAGTACAGCGCGAAGACCACCAGCAGCACAGAACCGATAATGGCGCACACCATCAGCGTAACCAGCGTATTCAGCTTCATAGGGCGCTTGCGCGTCGGGGGGAAGGGCTGCAAATCGCTCATTAACACTCCGCGATGAAAAAGAAAGGGCTAATTATCGCTGATGACGGGCATTTCATAAAGCCATGTAAAGAGAGGCGTTTCGTGAGCCTTCTCTCATGTGACCTGTATAAAACACTTTATAGTGTGGGGGTACTCATAATAAGGAGGCAGTTTATGAGCATTATGCTTATCGGTACGGCCAGGGAAAGACGGCACGCCAGCACGATGAACATCGACAGATTATCTACGCTGGATATGCTTAATGTCATACACCAGGATGACGCACAAATCTCTTCTGCACTTACCCCTCACTTAAGTATGCTGGCTCGCGTGGTGGATAACGCGGCGGCGACGCTTAGTCACGGCGGACGTCTGGTGCTGATCGGCGCAGGCGCGTCCGGAGGCGTGGCGAAGCAGGCGGCAGAAGCGTTCGCGCCGGGAAAACATCCGGTCATTGCGATGACAGCAGGCGATAACGCCGGAAGCTACGCGCGCGGCGTTGCAGACCTTCAGACGATAAAATTCGGCGAGCACGACATGATGCTGGCGCTGTCCGTCAGCGGCAAAACGCCATGGGTTTGGGGCGCGATGCGTCATGCGTGGTCTCTGGGCTCAACGGTCGCGCTCATTACGGAGGATGCGCAAAGTGAAGCGGCGCAGCTGGCGAGCATGGTTATTGCCCCCGATCTGGGCGCGGATGTGGTTGCCGGGTATACCAACGCCAAAGCGGGCATTGCGCAAAGCATGATAATGCATATGGTCACCACCGGTCTGGCGATACGGACAGGACGGGTGTACAGCAACCTGCGTGTTGATCTGGAGGCAAGCAATACCAGATGGGCCGAGCGACAAATTGCCATTGTAATGGAAGCGGGGGGATGCTCCCGGGCGCAGGCGAAGGCGGCGCTGGAAAGCTGTAACCATCAGTGTAAAACGGCGGTGCTAATGGTGCTGACGGGTATGGATGCCTGGAAAGCGCATGAATTACTGGCACAGAATAACGGGTTTGTTCGCCTGGCCTTGCAGGAAGCGCCGTAATATTTCAGCGTCAAATAAAAAAAGCCCGCGTTGCGGGCTTTGCTATTTATGGGGATCAGAACTGGTAGATCATACCGATGCCAACGATGTCATCGGTTGCAATACCGTTGTCATTGTAGAAGGCATCATCTTCGTCCAGCAGGTTGATTTTATAATCAACGTAGGTGGAGAAGTTCTTGTTGAAGCTGTAGGTCATGCCCACGTCGATGTAGTTAACCAGATCCTGGTCTACATAGTCATAACCATTGCCTGGATGATAATCGTTACCACCCAAATCGATGC
>NZ_JABMCU010000185.1:0-9047 GCF_013179605.1 Enterobacter sp. CM29
GTTTTGCAGATCGCTGCTTTTGCTCCAGATGCGCACCACAAAATTAATGGATGATGCGCCCAGTTCATTCAGACGAACGGTCTGCTCGCGGTCCTTCAGAATACGGTCATCTGAAGCAATGATGTTGGTAATCAGAGACTTCACCTGATCGATATCGGAATCGTACGCCACGCTGATGATCAGCTCGTTACGACGCACCGGCTCGCGGGAGAAGTTAATGATATTGCCGGCAATGATTTTCCCGTTCGGTACCACCACAATACGACCGTCGACAGTACGCAGAGTGGTAGAGAAAATCTGTACCTGCAACACGGTACCCGCGATCCCGCCTAAATCCACGTATTCACCGGAACGGAACGGACGGAAGGTTACCAGCAGTACGCCCGCCGCCAGGTTCGACAGCGAACCCTGTAATGCCAGACCAATGGCCAGACCGGCAGCACCGAGCACAGCGATGACGGATGCCGTCTGCACGCCGACACGCCCCAGCGCCGCAATCAGCGTAAAGGCGATGATGCCGTAACGCACCAGCGCGGAGAGGAAATCGGCGACCGTGGCGTCAATGTGACGTGCAACCATCACCCGGTTGACCGCGTTCGATACGATACGCGCCACGATCATCCCGACAATGATGATGGCAATAGCGGCAACAATATTCACAGCGTAGCTCAGCAGTAGCGCCTGGTTGCGCACCAGCCAGTTACCCGCGTGATTGATGCTGTCTACAACATCAAGTTGTTCCATTTATTCTTCCTTTTGCTAAACCAAAACACAAAATCTATCCCTTAAGGGGACAGGCAGGTCAGTAAAGGGTAAACAAAAAGAGCGGGTAATGCCAAACAGATCACAAAATCAGGTATTGCAGGATATTGAAAAAGCATAAAAAAAGGCCCGCATTTGCGGGCCTTCTGATGTGCTGTCAGCAGTACAAATTACAGAACGTCAACCGCGTTCAGTTCTTTGAATGCCTGCTCCAGACGAGTAATCATAGAAGTCTGGGCAGCGCGCAGCCATACGCGTGGATCGTAGTATTTCTTGTTCGGCTGGTCTTCGCCTTTCGGGTTGCCCAGCTGACCTTGCAGGTAAGCTTCGTTGGTTTTGTAGTATTGCAGGATACCGTCCCAGGTTGCCCACTGGGTGTCGGTATCGATGTTCATTTTCACTACGCCGTAGCTTACGGAATCTTTGATTTCCTGAGCAGAAGAACCGGAACCGCCGTGGAAGACGAAGTTCAGGCTGTTGTGCGGCAGGTTGTGTTTCTTAGACACATATTCCTGAGAATCACGCAGGATGGTCGGGGTCAGAACCACGTTACCTGGCTTGTACACGCCGTGCACGTTACCGAAGGATGCTGCGATGGTGAAGCGTGGGCTGATTTTGCTCAGCTCGGTGTAAGCGTAATCAACGTCTTCTGGTTGAGTGTACAGAGCAGAAGCGTCCATGTGGCTGTTGTCCACACCGTCTTCTTCACCGCCGGTGCAACCCAGTTCGATTTCCAGGGTCATGCCCATTTTGGACATACGCGCCAGGTACTTAGAGCAGATCTCGATGTTTTCTTCCAGAGGCTCTTCGGACAGGTCGATCATGTGAGAAGAGAACAGTGGCTTACCGGTTGCTGCGAAGTGTTTTTCACCTGCGTCCAGCAGACCGTCGATCCATGGCAGCAGTTTTTTCGCGCAGTGGTCAGTGTGCAGGATAACCGGAACACCGTAGTGCTCAGCCATCTGGTGAACATGATGTGCGCCAGAGATAGCACCCAGGATAGCAGCGCCCTGAGGAACGTCAGTTTTCACGCCTTTACCTGCGATGAACGCAGCGCCGCCGTTAGAGAACTGAACGATAACCGGTGCTTTAACTTTTGCAGCGGTTTCCAGTACGGCGTTGATGGAGTCGGTACCTACGCAGTTAACTGCTGGCAGAGCGAAGTTGTTTTCTTTAGCTACCTGGAACACTTTCTGTACGTCATCACCAGTGATAACGCCAGGTTTTACGAAATCAAAAATTTTAGACATGTTGCTTAGTCCTGTATCTTCGGCCGTTAGAAAAGGTGCGAGCTCTGATAAGCGCGCTGAAAATTGGGCAGGTTTCCCTGCCCCTGAATGGCTTACTTCTTAGCGCGCTCTTCGAGCATTGCTACTGCTGGCAGGACTTTGCCTTCCACGAATTCGAGGAATGCGCCGCCACCAGTGGAGATGTAGGAGATCTTGTCAGCGATACCGAACAGGTCGATAGCTGCCAGGGTGTCACCACCGCCTGCGATAGAGAACGCTTCGCTGTCTGCGATAGCGTTAGCCACGATTTCAGTCCCTTTGCGGAAGTTCGGGAATTCGAACACGCCGACAGGACCGTTCCACAGGATAGTTTTTGCGTTTTTCAGGATTTCAGCCAGTTTCTGTGCAGAAACGTCGCCCAGGTCCAGAATCTGCTCTTCATCTTTGATGTCATTAACAGATTTAAGGGTTGCGGTAGCAGTTTCGGAGAACTCGGTCGCCACGCGAACGTCAGTTGGAACCGGAATATCACAGGTGCTCAGCAGGCGTTTGGCTTCGTCAACCAGATCCGCTTCGTAAAGGGATTTACCCACGTTGTGGCCTTGCGCAGCAACGAAGGTGTTCGCGATACCACCGCCAACGATCAGCTGGTCAGCGATTTTGGACAGGGAATCCAGAACGGTCAGTTTGGTAGAAACTTTAGAACCACCAACGATAGCGACCATAGGACGAGCAGGTTCTTTCAGTGCTTTACCCAGCGCTTCCAGTTCATCAGCCAGCAGTGGACCTGCACAGGCGACGTCTGCGAATTTACCGATACCGTGGGTAGAAGCCTGCGCACGGTGAGCCGTACCGAATGCATCCATCACGAATACGTCGCACAGCGCAGCGTATTTTTTGGACAGGGTTTCGTCGTCTTTCTTTTCGCCTTTGTTGAAGCGAACGTTTTCCAGAACAACCAGCTCACCTTCGGCAACTTCCACGCCGTCCAGGTAATCTTTCACCAGGCGAACCGGGTTGGACAGTTTGTCTTTCAGGTAATTAACAACCGGCAGCAGAGAGAACTCTTCGTTGTACTCGCCTTCAGTTGGACGGCCCAGGTGGGAGGTGACCATCACTTTAGCGCCCTGCTTCAGAGCCAGTTCAATGGTTGGCAGAGATGCACGGATACGCGCGTCGCTGGTCACTTTGCCATCTTTAACCGGTACGTTCAGATCGGCACGGATGAAAACGCGTTTACCTGCCAGATCCAGATCGGTCATCTTAATTACAGACATGGTGAATCCTCTCGTTGATTCTTAAAGTTTTGCAAGCGCAAGGTGCGCTCTACCTGAAACCTTTTGCGGCCATGGCTAACGTGGTGTCGAGCATTCGGTTAGCAAAGCCCCATTCGTTATCACACCAGACCAGCGTCTTGATGAGGTGCGCACCACTGACTCGCGTCTGCGTGCCATCCACGATGGCGCTGTGCGGGTCGTGGTTAAAATCTACTGAGACCAACGGTAATTCCGTATAGTCAACTATACCATGAAATGCTCCCTGTGCCGCTTTTTGCAGCAACAGGTTGACTTCACAGGCTTTTACCGGTTTTTTCACCGTCACGCTAAGATCGATTGCGGTGACGTTTATCGTCGGGACGCGCACGGCAATCGCTTCGAAACGGTCGTTAAACTGCGGGAAAATACGCGTGATCCCGGCAGCCAGTTTCGTATCCACCGGAATGATGGACTGGCTCGCCGCGCGAGTGCGTCGTAAATCCGGATGGTAGGCGTCGATAACCTGCTGATCATGCATGGCGGAGTGAATCGTGGTCACGGTACCGGATTCAATGCCATACGCATCGTCTAACAGTTTAATGACCGGAATAATGCAGTTGGTGGTACAGGAGGCGTTGGAGACAATGCGGTGTTCAGCCTGCAGTTCGTGCTGGTTGACACCAAACACGACGGTGGCGTCGAGGTCGTGACTGCCGGGATGGGAGAACAGCACTTTTTTCGCGCCAGCATTCAGATGCGCTTCGCCATGTTCACGGTTACCGTACACGCCGGTACAGTCCAGCACCACATCCACACCCAGTTCGCGCCAGGGCAGCTCTTCAATACTGTTCTCATGCAGCACGCGGATGGCATCGTCACCGACGAACAGCTGTTCCCTTTCCTGGCGAACGTCCCAGGCAAAGCGACCGTGGCTGGTGTCATATTTCAACAAATGCGCCATGCCCGCAGCATCCGCCAGTTCATTGATTGCCACCACGGTGATTTCCGCACGACGCCCGGATTCATATAAAGCACGAACCACGTTGCGCCCGATGCGACCGAAGCCATTAATCGCTACGCGTACGGTCATAGATCTCCTGCAAAGCTATCCCTGAGTTTGAGGTGGCTGAAAGAGTAATCCAGCGACGCCCGAAGGGGAATCCTTGCTGTCACAAACTGCGATTGATTGGTCAATTGTCGAACATTTAATCGACTGAAACGCTTCAGCAAGAATAAGCGAATCGGGGAATAAAAGGAATCTCTGTCCAGATGAATAAGCGAGCTATATGACTTGCATCACATTTTCGGTGGAATAATTTACAGAGCAGTTACATGTCTGAGGAATCGTGCATACAAAAAAGCCGGGCGGCGCTAACGCTTACCCGGCCTACATTTTATGCCATTTGTAGGCCCGGTAAGCGTTAGCGCCACCGGGCAAAACGGCAATTACAGCAGTTCTTTCGCTTTAGCGACAACGTTCTCAACGGTGAAGCCGAACTCTTCGAACAGCAGCTCTGCCGGAGCAGATTCACCGAAGGTGGTCATACCGACGATAGCGCCGTTCAGGCCCACATATTTGAACCAGTAATCAGCGATACCCGCTTCCACTGCCACGCGAGCGGAGACCGCTTTAGGCAGTACAGATTCGCGGTACGCGGCATCCTGCTTGTCGAACGCATCGGTAGACGGCATGGAAACCACGCGCGCTTTCACGCCTTCAGCAGTCAGTTTTTCCCATGCGGCAACGGCCAGTTCAACTTCAGAACCGGTCGCGATAAAGATCAGCTCAGGCTGGCCCGCGCAATCTTTCAGCACGTAACCACCGCGGGCGATGTTTGCCAACTGCTCTGGGGTACGCTCCTGCTGCGCCAGGTTCTGACGGGAGAGGATCAGCGCGGTCGGGCCGTCCTGACGCTCAACGCCGTATTTCCACGCCACCGCAGATTCAACCTGGTCACATGGACGCCATGTGCTCATGTTCGGGGTCACGCGCAGGGAAGCCACCTGCTCTACCGGCTGGTGAGTTGGACCATCTTCGCCCAGACCGATGGAGTCGTGGGTGTAGACCATCACCTGACGCTGTTTCATCAGCGCAGCCATACGCACGGCGTTACGTGCATATTCTACGAACATCAGGAAGGTAGAGGTGTACGGCAGGAAACCACCGTGCAGAGCGATACCGTTGGCAATCGCGGTCATACCGAATTCACGTACACCATAATGGATGTAGTTACCGGCAGTGTCTTCGTTGATTGGCTTAGAGCCAGACCACAGGGTCAGGTTAGATGGCGCCAGGTCAGCGGAGCCGCCGAGGAATTCTGGAAGCAGAGGACCAAACGCTTCGATCGCATTCTGAGACGCTTTACGGCTGGCGATTTTAGACGGGTTCGCCTGCAACTTCGCAATGAACTCGTTCGCTTTCGCGTCGAAGTCAGACGGCATGTCGCCTTTCATACGACGGGTGAATTCAGCCGCTTCCTGTGGGAAGGCTTTCGCGTAAGCCGCGAACTTCTCGTTCCAGGCTGCTTCTTTCGCCTGGCCCACTTCTTTTGCATCCCACTGCGCGTAGATTTCAGATGGGATTTCGAAGGCAGGGTGTTTCCAGCCAAGCGCTTCACGGGTCAGTGCGATTTCCGCGTCGCCCAGTGGTGCGCCGTGGGAGTCGTGAGTGCCCGCTTTGTTCGGAGAACCGAAGCCGATGATGGTTTTGCACATCAGCAGGGACGGTTTGTCGGTCACGGCGCGCGCTTCTTCTACGGCACGTTTAATCGAGTCAGCATCGTGGCCATCAACGCCGCGCACAACGTGCCAGCCGTAGGCTTCGAAACGTGCGGCGGTGTCGTCAGTGAACCAGCCTTCAACGTGACCGTCGATGGAGATGCCGTTGTCGTCGTAGAACGCAACCAGTTTACCCAGCTTCAGGGTGCCTGCCAGGGAGCACACTTCGTGAGAAATGCCTTCCATCATGCAGCCGTCGCCCAGGAACGCATAGGTGAAGTGGTCAACGATGTCGTGGCCAGGACGGTTGAACTGTGCCGCCAGGGTCTTCTCAGCAATCGCCATACCCACGGCATTCGCAATGCCCTGACCCAGCGGACCGGTAGTGGTTTCAACGCCAGCGGTGTAGCCCACTTCCGGGTGACCTGGAGTTTTGGAGTGCAGCTGACGGAAATTTTTCAGCTCTTCGATTGGCAGATCGTAGCCAGTGAGGTGCAGCAGGCTGTAGATCAGCATAGAGCCATGGCCGTTAGACAGCACGAAACGGTCGCGGTCTGCCCATGCCGGGTTCTGCGGGTTGTGGTTAAGGAAATCACGCCACAGGACTTCGGCGATGTCAGCCATGCCCATAGGGGCGCCCGGGTGGCCGGATTTGGCTTTCTGTACTGCGTCCATGCTCAGCGCACGAATAGCATTAGCAAGCTCTTTACGTGAGGACATTTTAACTCCAGATCGGACTGTTAAAGGCCATGCCCTTGACGACAGCGCGTTTTGGGCTACGCCGGAAAAAAGTGCCAACAATGTAACCCAAGCCGCAGGGCATGTACATGGACCATTCTTTTGCAGCTTAAGAAATCTCTGGATCATGCTCGCATGTTGCGCAATCTACTCGCCCGCCCCTGTAGATATTCCTTATACTTAGCCCGACACCGGCTTCGTTGACGGTGCATTTTTCGGAATTAATTCAGATTAACGAGTACGGAAGCAACATCATGAAAATGCGTGCAATTGGGCTGGCTGTGGGAACAACGCTCCTGCTAAGCGGCTGTCAGAATATGGATTCTAACGGCCTGATGACCTCAGGCGCAGAAGCTTTTCAGGCCTACTCATTGAGCGATGCGCAGGTGAAAGCGCTGAGCGACGAGGCCTGTAAGGATATGGATGGAAAAGCTACGCTTGCCCCGGCAAACAGCACCTACACGCAGCGTCTGAACAAGATTGCTTCCGCGCTGGGCGACAACATTAACGGTCAGCCGGTGAACTACAAGGTGTATATGGCGAAAGACGTCAACGCCTTCGCGATGGCTAACGGCTGTATCCGCGTTTACAGCGGCCTGATGGACATGATGACCGACAACGAAGTGGAAGCGGTGATCGGCCATGAAATGGGTCACGTTGCTCTCGGTCACGTGAAGAAAGGGATGCAGGTTGCGCTGGGCACCAATGCCGTGCGTGCTGCGGCGGCCTCTGCGGGCGGCATTGTCGGCAGCCTGTCCCAGTCGCAGCTGGGCGACGTGGGTGAGAAACTGGTTAACTCCCAGTTCTCCCAGCGTCAGGAGTCGGAAGCGGATGACTACTCTTACGATCTGTTGCGCAAACGCGGCATCAATCCATCGGGTTTAGCCACCAGCTTCGAAAAACTGGCGAAACTGGAGGAAGGCCGTCAAAGCTCCATGTTTGACGATCACCCGGCCTCCGTTGAACGCGCGCAGCATATCCGTGACCGCATGGCGGCAGACGGAATTAAATAAAACTTCGGCCCGGTGCGCGCCGCGCTACCGGGCAACAAGGCTCAATCAGTACAGCGTTTTCTGTGGCGGCCCGGCAAACTTCAGGGCGCCAATCTGCCCCATCCGCACTTCCACCACCGACGGCCCCGGCATCGCCAGCGCTTCCGTCATCACCGCATCAAAGTCCTCAGCCCGCTCAACGCTCCAGGCCTGTAGGCCAATCGCCTGCGCCAGCAGGGTAAAGTCCGGTGTATGCAGTTCGTTATAATACTGACGCCCGCCAAAATATTTATCCTGAATACCGCGCATTACGCCGTAGCCCCCGTCGTTCATGATGAGCAGCGTCACGTTGGCTTTCTCCTGCGCCAGCGTCGCCAGCTCGCCTAAATTCAGGCTCAGGCCGCCGTCGCCCACCAGTCCCACCACCCTGCGCTGCGGGTTAGCAATCGCGGTGCCGATGGCCATCGGCAGTCCCATACCAATCGCCCCGGCGAGGGAGTGAATGTTCAGCAGCGGACCGTTAGCCCTGAACAGGCGGCTACCCCACAGGCTGCCGGACACGGTGATATCGCGCACCAGCAGGCCGTCTTTCGGCAGGGCTTTTTCTATGGCGTCGTTAAGCTTCGCATAGGCGCCGCACTGCTCGCGCAGCCCCTGCTCAGCTTGCCCGACCGCCTGCTGCACCTGCATATCCCACTGGGCGTTGCCCCACTCGCGGCCCTGCACTTTTTTAGCCAGCGCGCCAAGCAGCGCTGAACAATCGGCTATCAACGTGCTATCCATCAGGTAGTTACGGCTGGCCGCCGCCGGGTCGATATCAATCTGCACGCGCGGGGACGGCAGCTCAAGCGTCCAGGAGCGGGTTTCGTTGCTGCGCAGACGTGAACCGGCGACCAGCGTAAAATCACACTGCGCAATCAGCGCCTCCACCGACGGCGAGTTGTGGAACGCCCGCAGGCTGGCGCGGTGGTCGTCCGGCAGCACGCCGCGCGCGTGGGTGCTGGAAATCACGGTGATGCCCGCATCCGCCAGTTTTTTCACCGCCTCAGCGCTTCCCAGCGCCCCGCCGCCCAGCCACAGCAGCGGCTGTTTCGCCTGTTTGAGCTGCGCCCACAGCGCGTCAACCATCCCGGTATCCACGGCTGGAACCGATGCCGGTTTGACCGGGGCGGTAACCAGCGACAGCGGAATTTTGGCGCCCTGAATATCAATCGGGATTTCCACCGAAACCGGTCCGCACGGCGGGGTCTGCGCGTCCTGGATGGCTTTATGCAGAATGGCTATCGCCTGATTCGCATTGCTGATACGGTACGCCCGTTTTGAGCTGGCCTTCAGGAAGGTCAGCTGATCGC
>NZ_JABMCU010000186.1:0-8979 GCF_013179605.1 Enterobacter sp. CM29
AGCTCGGTGTCCGGCAGGCCAATCACAGAGGACCAGACGGCGCGACCGGCTAAAAAGCCCGATGCCCCCGCCTGCATCGCCACGCTCACCGCGCGCGGGAATAACTTATCGTCCACGCCGGAGGAGAGGATCACCCACGGCATGGCGATGTTCTCGTTCAGCTTCTGCGAGGCCGCCAGCAGCTCCTGCTGCGTGCCCTTACCAAACAGCGGCATTTCCACTTTGTAGAGGTCGGCACCGCTGTCGCCCAGCTCTTTGGCCGCATCGATAATCGACTGCTCGCGGTCAAACGCGGCGCCGCGGCGCGGTGGACGCACAACCGGCTCGATAATGCTCAACAGACCGTTATCGTGGCACAGCGTATTGAACGCTTTCACCATCTCCAGGCGCTGCTGCGGATCTTCATCGCTGCGCCACAGCACCAGCAGCTTCAGCGCCTTGCCGCCGTCGCGTTTGACCGCCTGCGCGTCAATGCTCTTGTCGATCACCACGCTGTCGACCGGAATACCGTTCCCCGGAATAAACTCGTCGGCTGCCACAATCATCGCGCAGCTTTTGGCCACGGCCCGCTGCTCGACAATCTGGCGATAGCAGAACTGCTGGTCGACGAGAATGGCAGAGGCGTACGGCGACAGAATTTTTGCCGCGTTGACTTTAAAATCCGTCAGGTGCTGGTCGATTACCGGTACCGGCGCGCCTGCCGCCGCAAACATCAGGCGCATCGCTTCGCGCTGATCCACGGCCAGCATCGCAAAACCGCCGGAAGGTCGGGTGATATCTTTCAGGGTGTACATCGTCATTCCTCAGTCCTTTCGTATCAGTGTGATTTTTTCAGCCCGGCAGATGCGCGAACCTGTTCAAGAATGGCTGTCCAGTCTTCGCGCCCGCGCCCGGCGGCGCGTGCCTGGTTGTAAACTTCGCGGGAAGCCGCGCCCAGCGGCATTGGGACATGCAGCTGGTTGGCCACGTCGAGGGCGATCCCCAGATCCTTATGCGCAAGGTCGATCATGAAGGCGGGTGAAAGATCCCCTTTCAGCACCTTGTTCGGCCATGACGTGGTGAAGTGGCCTTTGCCCGCAGGTGTGCCGCTCATCACCTTGAGCGCCACGTCAAAGGAGAGGCCAAGCGCTTCGCACAGTACGGCGGCCTCGGCGGAAAGGGCGTTCAGGGCGATGCTCATGTAGTTATTGATGAGCTTCACGCGGATGCCCATTCCCGGCCCGCCGGCGTTAATCAGTTCATTACCCATCGCCATTAAGACGGGGGTGGCGCGCTCAACCTGCTCTGCCGTGCCGCCTGCCAGCAGGAGTAGCGTACCGGCGATGGCATGATCAGAGGTGCGCCCGACGGGCACGTCCATCAGGCTGAAGCCTTGCTCAGCCATGTCGCGGATCAGCGCGTCGGTTTGCAGCGGGTGAATGGTGGACATATCAATGACCAGCGCGTCGCGGGATAATCCTTCGCACACGCCGTGCTCGCCGAACAGCACGCTGCGCACCAGGTCGCCGTTTGGCAGCATAGTGATCACGAATTCGGCATCCGTTGCTGCCTGTGCGGGCGTTGCCGCCGTCCGGGCGCCGCTCTCTACCAGCGCCTGAACCGCCTGCGGGTTCACATCAAAAACGTTAAGCTGGTGGCCCTGTTTCAACAGATTCTTCGCCATGGGCGCGCCCATCTGTCCTAAACCGATAAATGCGATTGCTGACATGCCTCTCTCCTGTCACATCGTGTCAATTTTTGCGCGTTTGTGGTGTCTGTTTTTGATCGTATTTGTAATTTATAGTCAAAAAATTGACACGGGTCACTTTTTAAACATTTGGTGAAATTAAAATGAAGGCATCAGAAATCGCAGAAGGAATCACCATGACTCGCATCGTTTGTGTCGGCATTACCGTGCTGGATCGCATCTGGTATCTCGATGATTTACCAAAAGAAGGTGGGAAATATGTCGCAAAAGACTACACGGAAGTGGGCGGCGGCCCGGCGGCAACGGCGGCAGTGGCAGCCGCGAAACTGGGCGCGGAAGTGGATTTTATTGGTCGGGTGGGGGACGACGATACCGGCAGACGGTTGCTTGCGGAGCTGGAATCCCTGGGGGTGAACACCCGCTATACGCGCGTAGTTAAGGGGGCCCGATCGTCGCAATCGGCGGTGCTGGTGGACGCAGGTGGGGAAAGAGTGATTGCCAACTACCCCAGCCCCGATCTGCCCGCCGAGGCAGGCTGGCTGCATGAAATCGACTTCTCTCAGTGGGACATTGTCTTAGCCGACGTGCGCTGGCATGACGGGGCAAAACAGGCATTTACCCTGGCCCGTCAGCAGGGCGTTCCGACGTTGCTGGATGCGGATGTTACCCCGCAGGATATCGCGGAGCTGATCGCCTTAAGCGATCACGCGGCCTTCTCTGCGCCGGGACTGCGGCGTTTAACGCAGTTGGATGAAACAGAAGACGCATTAAAAAAAGCACAAATGCTCACAAATGGACATGTGTATGTCACGCAGGGGCGAGACGGCTGTTTCTGGCTGGAAAACGGCGCGCTATGTCATCAGCCTGGATTTGAAGTGAAGGTCATTGATACCACCGGCGCGGGCGACGTGTTCCACGGTGCGCTGGCGGTCAGCCTGGGGCAGAAATTGCCCGCCGCAGACGCCGTGCGTTTTGCCAGCGCCGTCGCAGCACTGAAATGCACAAAGCCCGGCGGGCGCGCGGGTATACCCGACTGTGATCAAACCCGCTCTTTTTTGTCACTTTTTGTATAAAATGCGGGGCGTGATGGTTTTCAGAGGACAGCCCATGAGCCTTACCGAACTGACCGGCAACCCGCGTCACGATCAGCTGCTGACGCTGATTGCCGATCGCGGCTATATGAACATTGATGAACTGGCGCAGCTGCTGGATGTGTCGACGCAAACCGTGCGCCGGGATATCCGTAAGCTCAGCGAGCAGGGGCTGATCACCCGTCATCACGGCGGTGCGGGCAGGGCATCCAGCGTGGTCAATACGGCGTTCGAACAGCGTGAAGTTTCGCTTACCGAAGAGAAACGGGCGATTGCCGAAGCGATTGCGGACTATATCCCGGATGGCTCGACCATCTTTATCACTATCGGGACGACCGTGGAGCACGTTGCCCGGGCACTGCTTAATCATAATCATCTGCGCATCATCACCAACAGCCTGCGGGTGGCGCACATTCTTTATAAGAACCCGCGTTTTGAGGTGATGTTACCTGGCGGTACGCTGCGCCCGCATAACGGCGGCATTATCGGGCCTGCGGCAACGGCGTTTGTGTCTGGCTTCCGGGCGGACTACCTCGTGACCAGCGTGGGGGCGATAGAGCACGACGGCGCGATGATGGAATTTGACGTTAACGAAGCCAGCGTGGTGAAAACCATGATTGCCCACTCCCGTCACATTTTACTGGCGGCCGATCATACGAAATACCACGCCTCCGCGGCGGTTGAAATTGGCAACGTGGCGCAGGCGACGGCACTGTTCACCGATGAGCTGCCCGGCCCGGCGCTGCAAAGTCACCTAAAATCCAGCAAGGTTGAGGTTGTCGAAGTGAATTCCGGAGAAGAGCAGCAGGCTGGCTGATCGTCTTATGGCCCGATATTGCGATTCGGGCCTTTCCTTTCTCTAAGCTGAATCTGGCGCATAGCTAAACTTTCTCTTTCCCGCTACAGTTACTTTTCCACGGCGAAAGGAGATAAACATGCTTTATATCTTTGACTTAGGAAATGTAATCGTCGATATCGATTTTAACCGGGTGCTGGGCGCATGGAGCGATTTTAGCCGTGTTCCGCTGGCGACGTTAAAGCAGAATTTCGCGATGGGTGAGACTTTCCATTTGCACGAGCGCGGTGAGATCAGCGACGAAGCGTTCGCAGAGCGTTTCTGTCAGGAAATGGGTCTCTCGTTAAGTTACGAGCAATTTTCCCATGGCTGGCAGGCTATATTTGTCGCGATCCGCCCCGAAGTGATCGACATCATGCACAAGCTGCGCGAGCAGGGGCATCGCGTTGTCGTGCTGTCTAATACCAACCGCCTGCATACCACCTTCTGGCCGGATGAATACCCGGAAATTCACGCGGCGGCAGATAAAGTGTATCTCTCCCAGGAGATGGGGATGCGTAAACCTGAGGCGCGCATCTATCAGGCGGTATTGCAGGAAGAAGGATTCACGGCAGCGGATGCGGTCTTTTTTGACGACAACGCCGATAATATAGAAGGGGCTAATCAGTTAGGTATCACCTCCATTCTGGTGACCGGAAAAGAGACGATACCGAACTACTTTGCGAAGCAGTTATGCTAAAAACCGTTCATCAAAAAGCCAATCACCACACGCGCCCGCTGAGGGCGTGGCTGAAACTCCTCTGGCATCGCATTGATGAGGACAACATGACCACGCTGGCGGGCAATCTCGCTTACGTGTCCTTGCTTTCGCTGGTTCCGCTGGTGGCGGTGATTTTTGCGCTTTTTTCGGCTTTTCCGATGTTTGCCGATGTGAGCATGCAGCTTCGCCATTTTGTTTTCGCAAACTTTATTCCTGCCACCGGCGATGTGATCCAGAACTACATTGAACAGTTTGTCGCTAACTCCAGCAAGATGACGGCGGTGGGGGCGTGTGGGCTTATTGTTACCGCGCTGCTGCTGATGTACTCCATCGACAGTGCGCTCAACACTATCTGGCGGAGCAAAAAAGTCCGCCCAAAGGTCTATTCCTTTGCCGTCTACTGGATGATTTTAACCCTCGGCCCCTTGCTGGCGGGGGCGAGCCTGGCGATCAGCTCCTACCTTCTTTCGCTGCGCTGGGCGAGCGATTTAAACAGCGTGATCGATAACGTGCTGCGCATCTTCCCGCTGATTTTATCGTGGCTTTCGTTCTGGCTGCTTTATAGCGTGGTGCCAACTACGCGCGTACCCAACCGTGATGCCGTGGTGGGTGCGCTGGTCGCGGCGTTGCTCTTTGAGTTGGGCAAGAAAGGATTCGCGCTTTATATCACCATGTTCCCCTCTTATCAGCTGATTTACGGCGTACTGGCGGTGATCCCCATTTTGTTTGTCTGGGTCTACTGGACGTGGTGCATCGTCTTGCTTGGCGCCGAAATAACTGTCACTCTCGGGGTCTACCGCGAACTTAAAAAAGCAGCAGAAGCTGAAAAACAACAAGAAGCAGACCAACCATGATTGCATTGATTCAGCGCGTAACCCGTGCCAGCGTCACCGTGGCGCATGAGGTGACGGGTGAAATCGGCCCAGGACTTTTGGTGCTCCTGGGTGTCGAAAAGGATGACGACGAACAAAAAGCCAACCGCTTGTGTGAGCGCGTGCTGGGCTACCGCATTTTCAGCGATGCGGAAGGCAAGATGAACCTGAACGTTCAGCAGGCGGGCGGCAGCGTGCTGGTGGTGTCCCAGTTTACGCTGGCTGCGGATACCGAACGCGGCATGCGGCCGAGTTTTTCGAAGGGCGCGGCACCGGATCGCGCAGAAGCCCTTTACGAGTACTTTGTTGAGCGCTGTCGCCAACAGGACATGAATACACAAACCGGACGATTCGCTGCGGATATGCAGGTTTCGCTGGTGAACGATGGCCCCGTCACATTCTGGCTCCAGGTATGAGCCAACTGGCGGCCTGGCCGCGGGTAACAAGAGAGAGTACAGCTATGTATCACCTTCGAGTACCGCAAACGGAAGAAGAGTTAGAGGTTTATTACCATTTCCGCTGGGAAATGCTGCGCAAGCCACTGCATCAACCTAAAGGGTCTGAACGCGACGCCTGGGACGCGATGGCGCACCACCAGATGGTGGTTGATGAAGAGGGCAATCTGGTTGCCGTGGGGCGTCTGTATATCAATGCCGACAACGAAGCTTCAATCCGCTTTATGGCCGTTCACCCCTCCGTGCAGGACAAAGGCCTCGGAACGCTGATGGCAATGACGCTGGAATCCGTCGCCCGTCAGGAAGGGGTCAAGCGCGTCACCTGTAGCGCCCGTGAAGATGCCGTTGAGTTCTTTGCCAAGCTTGGTTTCGTGAATCAGGGGGAAATCACCGCCCCGCAAACTACGCCGATTCGTCACTTTTTGATGATCAAACCCATCGCCACCCTGGACGATATTCTCCATCGTGCCGACTGGTGCGGGCAGCTCCAGCAGGCGTGGTATCAGCACATTCCGCTCAGTGAAAAAATGGGCGTGCGTATTCAGCAATATACCGGGCAAAAATTTATTACCACCATGCCGGAAACCGGCAACCAGAACCCACACCATACCCTGTTTGCCGGTAGCCTGTTTTCACTCGCAACGCTCACCGGCTGGGGACTGATCTGGCTGATGCTGCGCGAACGTCATCTCGGCGGCACCATTATTCTGGCCGATGCCCATATCCGCTACAGCGCGCCGATCAGCGGCAAGCCGAGCGCGGTAGCTGACCTGGGTGCACTGGGCGGCGATCTCGACCGTCTGGCGCGTGGGCGTAAAGCACGCGTACAAATGCAGGTTGAGCTGTTCGGCGATGAAACGCCGGGCGCGGTGTTTGAAGGCACCTATATCGTTCTGCCTGCGAAGCCGTATGGCGCGTATGAAGAGGGCGGGAACGAGGAGGAGTAGCAGTCGTCTGGAAAGCGGCTCGCAAATACACAACGTAGCAGGAATTATACTTCGCTTTATTCAGCGTATCCCATTAACGTAATCAGCTAGGGGTACGTCATTGACGTACATTGGATGTTTGCTACTATAAGCCAATGGCGTACGATATATGCTATTCATTGAAACGGATATTTTTACAGAAGACGTCAAAACGTTACTGGATGACGACGAATATCATAGGTTCCAAATATTCCTGGCAACGCAACCGGATTACGGCGATCTGATCCAGAATACGGGAGGCTTGCGAAAGATTCGCTGGCTTGCTGGCGGTAAGGGAAAGCGTAGTGGAGTCAGAGTTATCTATTTTCACCGTACGCGTGAGTGTGAAATCAGGTTGCTGCTCATCTATCGCAAAGGGATCAAAGATGACCTCTCCGCGGGTGAAAAAGCCATACTGAAAAAGATGATTGAGAGGTGGTAAATGGATAAGGCGCTGTTTGAGCGATTAACCCAAAGCATTGCGCAAATCAACGAAATTGCCGAGGGCCAACGAGAGCCGTCGCGTACGTTTCAAATTGATGCGATGAAAATAAAAGAAATTCGTCAGGCGTCCGGGTTGTCGCAGAGTAAATTCGCGAACTTAATCTCAGTTAGCGTTGATACGTTGCGTAACTGGGAACAAGGCAGACGCTCACCTACAGGCCCCGCTAAAGCGCTATTGCGCGCCATTGCTAACGACCCTCAACATGTCATCCCAGCCCTATCGCAGTAAATAGCCCGGTTGCACAGAGGCTCGCCGGGCTTTAGTGGAGATTACTCCCCTTCCCCCGGGAACAGGAACGGGTTGATCGAGCTACGGGCAAAGCCCTCCTGCTCCATCTTCGCGTCCAGGATCAGCGAGGCGAGATCGTCGGCTACCGCTTCGACTTTCGGGTCTTTTTCCTGATACAGAATCTTCAGGTAGGTCCCGCAGTCGCCGCAGCTTTCGGCTTTCACCGCCGCGTCTTCGTTTTCCAGCGACCAATAGTTCAGATCGCGGGTCTGTTCGCAGTTGCTGCACTTGATGCGCACCACGTGCCACTCGGTTTCACACAGGTTGCAGTGCAAGTAGCGCAGCCCCTGCGTCGTACCAATCTGTACCATGCTGGAGACCGGCATTGAGCCGCACACCGGGCAAAACTGGCGCGCTTCGCCATATTCAGCGCGGGCTTTACCCGGGATCAGGCTCGCCATTTGCGCCCAGTAGAGCGACAGCGCAGCCCAGATGAACGGCGCTTTATCGCTGCTCACCAGCGAGAAGTCGGAGGCAAACAGCGCGCTCGCCATCTCTTCCAGCTCTTGCTCTGAGGCTTTTTCCAGGTTCTCAATGACCGCCAGCGCCGTGCCGCTCATTTCGGGCTTCAGCTCGGCAATCAGCGAATGCAGCAGCTTATGCCAGTGCTTGTCGCGCGGCAGAACGTGAATGTCCAGCGGCGGCTTGCCCTGCGCGTTGGCTTCTTTGATGCGTGCGGTCAGATCCATTTGCAGCGGGTGGTCGTATAGCACCACTTCCTGCGCATGGGCGACCAGCGCGGCAAAACGCAGAAAATCGCCCAGCGGGTTGTTCTCTGCCAGCTCGCGCAGACGCTCTGCGCGGCGGTTGTAGAGGTTCTTGAGTCTGGGGAACAACAACGGCGGAATATAATCCGCCGTGCGTTTCTCGCTCGACCCCAGCTCATCTTGCGGGATTATGCGAATACTCATTCAGATGACTTTTCCTGTTTCTGGCGGACTTCACGGTACCAGCGCGGGTGATGTTTCTTCGCCCACGTACTGGTTACCCATCCTTCCACCATCGCGGTAATGGTGCCTTTCACCCAAAGGGCGGCGTAGATATGCACCATGATAACCACAATTAACGCCACTGCGGCAAATGAATGCAGCATCAGCGCAAATCGGATCACCGGGATTGAGAAAGCAGGCGCAAAGTACGGACGCCAGATGATCACGCCGCTCACCAGCAACAGGACCAGGAAGATAATCGCCGCCCAGAATACGCATTTCTGGCCGAAGTTATAACGCCCGGTATCACCCACTTCCTCGTTGACGACGATCTTACGAATATTCTTCGCCCAAAAGATATCATCCCGATTGATTAGGTTATGGTGCCAGTAGCGGAAAAACATGATGATAAACGAGGCAAACATCACCACACCCACGAACGGGTGCAGGATGCGCGCCAGCTGCGGCGTGCCCAGTATCTGCATCAGCCAGTTGAAGGAGGGGAAGAAGAACCCCAGCCCGCTTATCGCCGCCAGCATGAAGCAGAAGGCGGTGACCCAGTGGTTGATGCGTTCCGGCGCGGTGTAGCGCACGATGGTGTCACGTTTTCTCATTTGCGCACCTCGTCTTT
>NZ_JABMCU010000187.1:0-8960 GCF_013179605.1 Enterobacter sp. CM29
GCCGCATTCGGGGCGAGAACTGTCTCCAACCACAATGGCGCGATAGTTTTTAATGACGCGTCTTGAAACAGGCTCCGGTTCATTCGCCAGCGGGTGATGAGGCGCAACGGCAAAAACCTGCTCCAGAACGCCGAGCCGCGCAAAACCAAATTCGCTCAACTGGGGAGGCTCATGCAGCGCTCCAACGATGATATCCGCCCTGCCCTGCGTTAAGGCGTCCCACGAGCCGCCCAGCACGCCGTTGATAAAAACCAGCCGCGTGACGCTATGGCGCTGATAGAACGCCTCAATAAGCGGGGTAAGCAGCGAAAAAGGGAAAGTATCATCAACCCCAATCACCAGCTCATTTTCCCAGCCCTGATGAAGTTTGACGGCCTGTTTTTCCAGCTCGCGAACCGTATGCAGCACGTCACGCCCTTTTTCCAGCAGCATCTGCCCAGTACGGGTGAAACGCGCGCGATGGCCAGTGCGGTCAAGGATTTGAATATTAAGATCGCTCTCGAGCTTTTGCACGGTGTAGCTCAGAGCCGAAGGGGTTTTATAGAGCTTCGCCGAGGCGGCGGCAAAGCTCCCCTCTTTTTCCAGCGCATCCAGAATAACAAGAACATCCAGCAGCGGTTTCATCTTCGCCCCCTTGCGGTGTGCGATGGCCTCCGCCGGCGCAATTATTCCATGGGCATAACCAGCGGATCGGGATACTGATATTCAAATCCCAGTTCATGGCAAATACGATTGCCATCAATAATTTTGCCTTTGCGCTCCCCCTGCGCCTCACTGAACACCGGCGGCGCCAGACCCAGCTGGCGCGCCATCATCGGATAAAAGGTGCTGCGTGGCGGATGCGAAGGCGCACATATATTATAGATGTGCCCCCCTTTCGGAGCCTGTAAAAGCAGCTCTATCGCACCGATAACATCTTCAAGGTGTACAAGGTTAACGCCGTGCTGACCATCCGGCGCGGATTTACCGGCAAAGAAGCGTCCCGGATGACGCCCCGGCCCCACCAGCCCGGCGAGGCGTAAAATATCCACCTGCGTGCCAGGCAGATTGTGCAGCCAGTCTTCCAGCTCTTTCAGTACCCGTCCGCTGGCGGTTACCGGACGGCGCTCGGTGTTTTCTTTCGCCGTACCGTCGATATCGCCATAGACGGAGGTCGAGCTGGTGAAAATGATACGCGGAATATGGTGCGCCAGGGCGCTGTCGACAATCTCCTGCACCGCCTGCAGGTAAAACGTCTCGCCCGGCCCGCTGCGCCGCGCTGGTAAGGTAATGACCAGCGCGTCCACATTCATCAGTTCATCCAGCTCGTCGGTATCGCAGATAAGCTCGGGTTCGAGACGCAGCTCGACACCATCAATGCCGCACATGCGCGCCGCCTCAACCCCGTCCCGCGTGGTCTTACTCCCTGTCACCTGCCAGCCTTTCGCGGCTAATGACATCGCCAGTGGCATTCCTAACCACCCTAATCCGACAATCGCGACCTTTTTCATGACATTCTCCGCTTAACGACGCCTGTTATAAGGCTACGCCAGCCTTATGGAACGCACAATTCATACCATCAATATGAAATGAATTAATGATCAAAAAAAGCCCTTGCTTTATGGCGTACAACTGGTTTAGGTTAAAAGACATCAAATGCATAAGCATTCAACGAGAATTTATATGACACGCGTTCCTTTTAAAAACCACCATCATCACCATCATCCTGACTAGTCTTTCAGGCGATGTGTGCTGGAAGACGTTTGGATCTTCCAGTGGTGCATGAACGCATGAAAAAGCCCCCGGAAGATCTTCTTCCGGGGGCTTTTTTTTGGACCGCATTCAGACAGATTAAAACAGGTTAACGAGGAACACAGAATGTTAGATAACTCACGTTTACGCATAGCTATTCAAAAATCAGGCCGTTTAAGCGATGATTCACGCGAACTGCTGGCCCGCTGCGGGATTAAAATCAACCTGCACACCCAGCGCCTGATCGCCCTGGCTGAAAATATGCCGATCGACATTCTGCGCGTACGTGATGACGATATTCCGGGCCTGGTGATGGATGGCGTCGTTGATCTCGGCATCATCGGCGAAAACGTACTGGAAGAAGAGTTATTAACCCGCCGCGCGCAGGGCGAAGATCCGCGCTACTTTACCCTGCGTCGTCTGGACTTCGGCGGCTGCCGCCTGTCGCTGGCCACGCCGGTTGATGAAGCCTGGGATGGCCCGGCCGCGCTGAACGGCAAACGTATCGCCACCTCTTACCCTCACCTGCTGAAGCGTTACCTCGATCAAAAAGGCGTGCAGTTTAAATCTTGTCTGCTGAATGGCTCTGTTGAAGTGGCGCCACGCGCGGGCCTGGCCGATGCCATCTGTGACCTCGTCTCCACCGGCGCCACGCTGGAAGCCAACGGCCTGCGCGAAGTGGAGGTGATCTACCGCTCCAAAGCGTGCCTTATCCAGCGCGACGGCGAGATGGCCGATGCCAAACAGCAGCTCATCGACAAGCTGCTGACCCGTATTCAGGGCGTGATTCAGGCGCGTGAATCCAAATACATCATGATGCACGCGCCTACCGAGCGCCTGGACGAAGTGATTGCCCTGCTGCCAGGTGCTGAGCGCCCAACCATTCTGCCGCTGGCGGGCGACCAGCAGCGCGTGGCGATGCACATGGTCAGCAGCGAAACCCTGTTCTGGGAAACGATGGAAAAACTGAAGGCGCTGGGCGCGAGTTCTATTCTGGTGCTGCCAATTGAGAAGATGATGGAGTAACGACCATGAGCTTTAACACAATCATCGACTGGAATACCTGTAGCGACGCGCAACAGCGTGAGCTGCTGATGCGCCCGGCAATTTCCGCCTCGGAGAGCATCACCCGCACCGTGGCGGAGATCCTCGATAACGTCAAAGCCCGCGGAGACGACGCGCTGCGTGAGTACAGCGCGAAGTTTGATAAAACTGAGGTCGACGCGTTACAGGTCACCGCACAGGAGATCGCCGGGGCGGAAAGCCGCCTTGGGGATGAGATCAAACAGGCGATGGCCGTCGCGGTGAAAAATATTGATACCTTCCACACCGCGCAGAAATTGCAGGCGGTGGATGTGGAAACCCTGCCCGGCGTGCGCTGCCAGCAGGTGACGCGCCCGGTGGCGTCCGTTGGCCTCTATATTCCTGGCGGCTCTGCCCCGCTGTTTTCGACCGTCCTGATGCTGGCCACTCCTGCACGTATTGCCGGTTGTCAGAAGGTGGTGCTCTGCTCTCCGCCTCCGATCGCCGATGAGATCCTGTATGCGGCGAAGCTGTGCGGCGTGCAGGCGATCTATAAAGTGGGCGGCGCGCAGGCGATTTCCGCCCTGGCGTTCGGGACGGAGTCTGTTCCCAAAGTCGACAAAATCTTTGGCCCGGGTAACGCATACGTTACCGAAGCGAAGCGCCAGGTCAGTCAGCGTCTGGACGGCGCGGCGATTGATATGCCTGCCGGTCCGTCTGAAGTGCTGGTGATTGCCGACAGCGGCGCTACACCGGATTTCGTGGCCTCTGACCTGCTCTCGCAGGCCGAGCACGGCCCTGACTCGCAGGTGATTTTACTGACGCCAGATGCCGACATGGCAAAACGCGTGGGCGATGCCGTTGAGCGTCAGCTGGCCGACCTGCCGCGTGCGGAAACGGCGCGTCAGGCGCTATCGGCCAGCCGACTGATTGTGGCTCGCGATATCGACCAGTGCATCGCCATCTCCAACCAGTACGGGCCGGAGCACCTGATCATTCAGACCCGCAACGCGCGCGATCTGGTCGACAGCATAACCAGCGCAGGCTCGGTGTTCCTCGGGGACTGGTCACCGGAATCCGCCGGGGATTACGCCTCCGGCACCAACCACGTGCTGCCCACGTATGGCTATACCTCAACCTGCTCCAGCCTGGGGCTGGCAGATTTCCAGAAGCGCATGACCGTGCAGGAACTCTCCCGCGAGGGATTTGCCTCGCTGGCGTCGACCATCGAAACCCTGGCCGCCGCCGAGCGCCTGACTGCCCACAAAAATGCCGTGACGCTGCGCGTTGCCGCCCTGAAGGAGCAAGCATGAACATCGAAGAATTAGCCCGCGAAAATGTCCGTCGCCTGACGCCCTATCAGTCTGCGCGTCGTCTGGGCGGGAACGGCGACGTCTGGCTGAATGCCAACGAATATCCCACGGCGGTGGCCTTTGAGCTCTCGCAGCAGACGCTGAACCGCTACCCGGAGTGTCAGCCGAAAGCGGTGATCGAGAACTATGCGCAGTATGCAGGCGTGAAGCCTGAGCAGGTGCTGGTCAGCCGTGGGGCGGATGAAGGGATTGAGCTGCTGATCCGCGCCTTCTGCGAGCCGGGTAAAGACGCGGTGATGTACTGCCAGCCCACCTACGGGATGTACAGCGTCAGCGCCGAAACCTTTGGCGTGGCCTGCCGCAACGTGCAGGCGCTCGACAACTGGCAGCTGGATTTGCAGGGCATCGCCGATAACCTCGACGGCGTGAAGGTGGTGTTTGTCTGTAGCCCGAACAACCCGACCGGGCAGATTATCAATCCGCAGGATATCCGTTCCCTGCTGGAAATGACGCGCGGCAAAGCGCTGGTTGTGGCCGACGAAGCCTACATTGAGTTCTGCCCGCAGGCGACGCTGGCAGGCTGGCTTGAAGAGTATTCACATCTCGTCGTGCTGCGTACCCTGTCGAAAGCCTTCGCTCTCGCCGGTCTTCGCTGCGGTTTTACGCTGGCAAATAAAGCGGTTATCGACCTGCTGCTGAAAGTGATCGCCCCGTATCCGCTCTCAACGCCGGTTGCCGATATTGCGGCACAGGCGCTGGCCCCGCAGGGCATCAGCGCGATGCGCGAGCGTGTGGCGCTGATCCTGGAGGAGCGTCAGTATCTAGTCGATGCCCTGAAAACGATTCCGTGCGTGGAGCAGGTGTTCGACTCGGAGACCAACTACATCCTGGTGCGCTTCACCGCCTCAAGCGCGATATTTAAATCGTTGTGGGATCAGGGCATTATCTTACGAGACCAGAATAAACAACCTACCCTGAGCGGCTGCCTGCGTATTACCGTCGGCACCCGCGCGGAGAGCCAGCGCGTGATTGACGCCCTGAAAGCGGAGAAAGTATGAGTCAGAAGTATCTCTTTATCGATCGTGACGGCACCATCATCTCGGAGCCACCCAGCGATTTTCAGGTCGATCGTTTCGACAAGCTGGCGTTTGAACCCGACGTGATCACGGTGCTGCTGAAGCTTCAGAAAGCAGGCTATAAGCTGGTGATGATCACCAACCAGGACGGTCTGGGCACAGAAAGCTTCCCGCAGGCGGAATTTGACGGCCCGCACAACCTGATGATGCAGGTGCTGACCTCGCAGGGCATCGCCTTCGACGAGGTGCTGATCTGCCCGCACATGCCTGCCGACGAGTGCGACTGCCGCAAGCCAAAAGTGAAGCTTGTTGAGCGTTATCTGGCGGAAGAGGCGCTGGATAAAGCGAACAGCTATGTGATTGGCGATCGCGTCACGGACATCACGCTGGCCGAAAATATGGGCATTGCAGGCCTGCGCTATAACCGCGACACGCTAAACTGGGCGATGATTAGCGAGCAGCTCACCAGACGCGACCGCTATTCTCACGTTGAACGCAACACCAAAGAGACACAGATCGACGTGAAGGTCTGGCTCGATCGCGAAGGCGGCAGCAAGATCCACACCGGCGTCGGTTTCTTCGACCACATGCTGGATCAAATCGCCACTCACGGCGGCTTCCGCATGGAGATCGCCGTTAAGGGCGACCTGTATATCGACGATCACCACACCGTGGAAGATACCGGCCTGGCGCTGGGCGAAGCCCTGAAGCTGGCGCTCGGCGACAAGCGCGGCATCAACCGCTTCGGCTTTGTTCTGCCAATGGACGAGTGCCTGGCGCGCTGCGCGATGGATATCTCCGGGCGTCCGCACCTGGAATATAAAGCCGACTTTACCTACCAGCGCGTGGGCGACCTCAGCACCGAGATGGTGGAGCACTTCTTCCGCTCGCTTTCTTACACCATGGGCCTGACGCTGCACCTGAAAACCAAAGGCAAAAACGATCACCACCGCGTCGAGAGCCTGTTCAAAGCATTTGGCCGTACCCTGCGCCAGGCGATCCGCGTGGAAGGTGACGCCCTTCCCTCGTCGAAAGGAGTGCTGTAATGAACGTGGTGATTCTGGACACCGGATGCGCCAACCTGAACTCCGTACAGTCGGCGATTATGCGCCACGGCTACGAGCCGGTGGTGAGCCGCGACCCGGACGTGGTGCTGCGCGCGGATAAACTCTTTCTGCCGGGCGTAGGCACCGCCCAGGCGGCGATGGATCAGATCCACGAGCGCGAGCTGGTAGATCTCATCAAAGCCTGTACTCAACCGGTGCTGGGCATTTGCCTCGGCATGCAGCTGCTTGGCCGCCGCAGCGAAGAGAGCAACGGCGTCGATCTGCTGGGCATTATAGAAGAAGACGTGCCGAAAATGACCGACCACGGCCTGCCGCTGCCGCACATGGGCTGGAACCGCGTTTATCCGAAGGCGGGCAACAGGCTGTTCCAGGGAATCGAAGACGGCGCGTACTTCTACTTCGTCCACAGCTACGCCATGCCCGTGAACACCTACACCATCGCCCAGTGCAATTACGGCGAGGCGTTCACCGCTGCAGTGCAGAAAGATAACTTTTACGGCGTGCAGTTTCACCCGGAACGCTCCGGCGCCGCCGGCGCGCAGCTGCTGAAAAATTTCCTGGAGATGTGATGATAATTCCCGCTTTAGATTTAATTGACGGCACGGTTGTTCGTCTCCACCAGGGCGATTACGGTCAGCAGCGCGACTACGGCAACGATCCGCTGCCGCGATTACAGGCTTACGCCGACGAGGGCGCTGAGGTGTTGCACCTGGTCGATCTTACCGGCGCGAAAGATCCGGCGAAGCGCCAGATCCCACTGCTTAAAACACTGGTGGCTGGCGTGGACGTCCCGGTGCAGGTGGGCGGCGGCGTGCGTACGGAAGCCGATGTTGCCGCCTTACTGGACGCGGGCGTGGCGCGCGTGGTAGTCGGTTCGACCGCTGTGAAAGATCCTGAGACGGTCAAGGGCTGGTTCCGCCGCTTCGGCGCGGATGCGCTGGTGCTGGCGCTGGATGTGCGCATTGACGAACAGGGTAACAAGCAGGTCGCGGTCAGCGGCTGGCAGGAAAACTCCGGCGTGACGCTCGAAGAGCTGGTTGAGATGTATCTCCCCGTAGGGCTAAAGCATGTGCTGTGCACGGATATTTCACGCGATGGTACGCTCGCAGGCTCTAACGTCTCGCTGTATGAAGAGGTTTGCGCGCGTTATCCGCAGGTGGCGTTCCAGTCTTCTGGCGGTATCGGCGACCTGGCGGATATCGCCGCTCTGCGCGGAACCGGTGTACGCGGCGTGATCGTGGGTCGCGCGCTGCTGGAAGGCAAATTTACAGTGAAGGAGGCGATTCAATGCTGGCAAAACGGATAATTCCCTGCCTGGACGTGCGTGATGGTCAGGTTGTAAAAGGCGTGCAGTTCCGCAACCACGAGATCATTGGCGACATCGTTCCGCTGGCAAAACGCTATGCCGAAGAAGGCGCAGACGAACTGGTATTTTACGATATCACCGCCTCCAGCGATGGCCGTGTGGTGGACAAAAGCTGGGTGGCGCGCGTGGCAGAGGTGATTGATATTCCCTTCTGCGTGGCGGGCGGGATTAAATCTGCTGACGATGCGGCGAAGATTCTCTCTTTCGGTGCGGACAAAATTTCGATTAACTCCCCTGCGCTCGCAGGTCCGGAGCTGATTACGCGTCTGGCGGATCGCTTTGGCGTGCAGTGCATTGTCGTGGGGATCGACACCTGGTTTGATGCCGCAACGGGCAAATATCACGTTAACCAGTACACCGGCGACGAAAGCCGCACGCGCGTCACCCAATGGGAGACGCTGGACTGGGTGCGGGAAGTGCAAAAACGCGGTGCGGGTGAAATCGTTCTGAACATGATGAACCAGGACGGCGTTCGTAACGGTTACGACCTGGAGCAGCTGAAAAAAGTGCGCGCGGTCTGCCAGGTTCCGCTGATTGCCTCCGGCGGCGCGGGCACCATGGAACACTTCCTTGAAGCCTTCCGCGATGCGAACGTTGACGGCGCGCTGGCCGCTTCCGTGTTCCACAAACAGATTATCAATATTGGTGAGTTAAAAACGTACCTGGCCGACCAGGGCGTGGAGATCAGGGTATGTTAACAGAGCAACAACAGGCGCAGCTGGACTGGGAAAAAACTGACGGATTACTGCCGGTGGTTGTACAGCATGCCGTTTCAGGCGAAGTGCTGATGCTGGGATACATGAACCAGGAGGCACTGGCAAAAACGCTCGACAGCGGCAAGGTGACGTTTTTCTCGCGCACCAAGCAGCGTCTGTGGACGAAAGGGGAAACCTCGGGTCACTTCCTGAACGTGGTAAGCATTACGCCAGACTGCGACAACGACACTCTGCTGGTGCTGGTCAACCCGATTGGGCCGACCTGCCACAAAGGCACCAGTAGCTGCTTCGGCGAGGCGAGCCATCAGTGGCTGTTCCTCTATCAGCTGGAACAGCTGCTGGCAGAGCGTAAATCAGCGGATCCTGAGAGCTCATACACGGCTAAGCTGTACGCCAGCGGCACCAAACGGATTGCGCAGAAAGTGGGTGAGGAAGGCGTTGAAACGGCGCTGGCGGCTACCGTGCATGATCGGGAGGAGCTGACGAACGAAGCGTCTGATTTGATGTATCACCTGCTAGTTCTGCTTCAGGATCAGGAGCTGGATTTAACGACGGTGATTGAGAATCTGCGGAAACGGCATAAATAAAAAAAGACCGGGGAAACCCGGTCTTTTTTTGTCTGTAAATCAGGCTCTTGGTTTGTAGTTTCTCAGCGCGTTACGGCCAAG
>NZ_JABMCU010000188.1:0-8914 GCF_013179605.1 Enterobacter sp. CM29
CGCTTTATTTCAATTATAGGCGTGCTGTTCGCGCTTTTTCAGCATACTCTGCTAAAACATACCCCATTTTTATGATTTTGGAATAGCTAATTTGAAATGAAAATATGATAAGCCCGACTGTCATTTGAGCCGGGCTTTTGGCTTTATCGTGTCAGCGAGGCGGAAATAATATCCAGCGCTTTACGGAACTGCGCTTCGGGGATGGTGAGCGGGTAGAGGAAGCGGATAACGTTGCCGTAGACGCCGCAACTCAAAAGCAGCAGCCCTTCGTTCAACGCGCGTTCCTGAACCTGACGGGTAAATTCCGGCGACGGCTGTCCGGTTTGCGGATCGGTAAATTCCACCGCCACCATCGAGCCCTGCCCACGGATATCGGCGATCCAGGGACAGCCATCCTTCGCTTTATTCAGCACCTCGACAAGATGATGGCCGAGATGAGACGCGCGCGTGCAGAGATCTTCCTCGTCAATCACGTCCAGCACCGCATGGGCCGCCGCAATCGCCAGCGGGTTACCCGCGTAGGTGCCGCCCAGTCCGCCCGGAGCGGGCGCGTCCATCACCTCTGCCCGGCCAGAGACGGCAGAGAGCGGCATTCCGCCCGCCAGGCTTTTCGCCATGGTGATCAGATCGGGCTTCACGCAGTGGTTTTCCATGGAGAATAGCTTGCCGGTACGGGCGAAGCCGGTTTGCACTTCGTCGGCAATCAGTAAAATCCCGTGGGTATCGCACAGGGCACGCAGCGCCTGCATAAAATCAGCGGGCGCGACGTTGAATCCGCCCTCGCCCTGGACCGGTTCAATAATGATTGCCGCCACCTGATCGGGCGCGATATCGGCTTTGAAGATGCGCTCCAGGCTTTTTAACGCTTCGGCGGTACTGACGCCGTGCAGGCTGTTGGGGAATTGCGCGTGGTACACCGAGCCGGGGAACGGGCCGAAGCCGAGCTTATAGGGCGCCACTTTGCCGGTCAGCGCCATGGTCATAAAGGTACGGCCGTGGAACGCGCCGCCGAAGGTGATAAGGCCGGGACGTCTGGTGTACGCGCGGGCAATTTTCACCGCGTTTTCGACCGCTTCTGCACCGGTTGAGAAAAAGGCGGTTTTGGCTGGCCCCTCTATGGGTACGCGCTGGTTGATGCGCTCGGCAAGCGCCACATAACCTTCATAGGGGACGATCTGGTAAGCGGTATGGGTAAAGGCATGAAGCTGTTTTTCGATGGCGGCGATAACTTTAGGATGGCGATGCCCGGTATTCAGCACGGCGATCCCGGCGGCAAAATCAATATACTCGTTACCTTCTACATCCCACACCGTGGCGTTTTCGGCTTTATCGGCATAGAAGTTACACATGACGCCGATACCGCGCGGCGTCGCCTGTAAACGCCGGTCGTTCAGTTCGTTATTTTTCACCCTGTCACCCTCTGAAAGTCGCCTGCTTAGCGCATCAGTAAGTGTTTGCCAGGGGGAAGAAATTCGCCAGAGCGGGCGCTAAAAAAACAAAACCCCCAGACTCTCATCCAGGGGTTCTCGGTGTACTTCGCGGAAATTACGCTTCGATAGCGGCGCGAAGTTTTTTCATGGCGTTCTTCTCAAGCTGACGCACACGTTCAGCGGAGACGCCGTAGCGGTCGGCCAGTTCCTGCAACGTGGACTTGTTATCTTCGTCCAGCCAGCGGGCACGGATGATATCCTGGCTACGCTCGTCGAGGCCTTCCATCGCGAAGGTCAGCTTGTTTGCCGCCTGGTCTTCCCAGTTATCCTCTTCAATGCCGTCAGCAAAGTTAGAGGTTTTATCCTGCAGATACAGGACCGGGGCCATCGGCTGGCTGTCGGAGGCATCGTCGTCGGCAGACATATCAAACGTCATGTCCTGCGCGGCCATACGGGATTCCATCTCGCGGACGTCTTTGCTGGAAACGCCCAGCTCGCGCGCCACCATTTCCACTTCATCCTGATTGAACCAGCCCAGACGCTGCTTGGTTTTACGCAGGTTGAAGAACAGTTTGCGCTGCGCTTTCGTCGTGGCGACTTTCACAATACGCCAGTTACGCAGGACGTATTCGTGAATTTCCGCTTTGATCCAGTGCACGGCGAAGGAGACGAGTCGCACACCCACTTCCGGGTTGAAGCGACGTACCGCCTTCATCAGGCCAATGTTACCTTCCTGAATCAGGTCCGCCTGCGGCAGGCCGTAGCCCGCATAATTACGAGCAACGTGAACAACAAAGCGCAGGTGAGACAGGATCAGCGTTTTAGCTGCTTCCAGATCGCCCTGGTAATGCAGCTTTTCAGCAAGCTCCTTTTCTTCCTCAGCCGTTAACATCGGCCAGGTGTTCGCAGCCCGGATGTAAGATTCCAGGTTACCAACAGGGGCTAAAGCTAAAGTTTGCATTTCTTTGGTCATTCATTCCTCTCAATGTTTCTTCTGGTCCAGGTTGTCCCCGTCAGGCAACAACCATGCCAAAGCGTTTGAGCAACGAGATTAGCATTCACTCTTTTATCAGACAGTGATTTTATCCACAAGTTCCAGGTGCAACAGTGAATAAATTACGCACAAAATGTGACATGAAGATGATTACAGGGGAAGAGACAACAGGGACGCTTTCCCTGCAAGCGAACATCTCGGTGCAGGGAAAGATTATATCACGCTTTTATTAGTCGGGAGTAAAGTGGCGTAAATGTTGAACCGTTGCCAGCCATGCCGCCACCCAGCCGATCATGGAGCAGACCAGCAGCAACAGCAGGCACTCATCGAACCCTAAGCCACTGATATCAAACTTCGTTCCGAAAACCTGCGCCACCTCGGTGACGGCAGACGACAGCCGCATCACCAAAATTTCTGACAAAATCAATGAAAGAAATGCACCAGAAAAACCTAATAACGCGCCGCCATAGAGGAACGGGCGGAGGATGAAACCATCCGTTGCGCCAATCAGTTTCTGCACGTTGATGGTATCGCGACGGGCGAAGATGCTCAGGCGCACGCTGTTACCGATGACGAGGAACACCGCCGCCACCATCAGCACGCCGATCATCGCCGATACGCGCCCCACCAGCCCGGTCAGGGCGGCAAGACGGGCAAACCAGCTGTCGTCCATGCGCACTTCATCAATCCCATTGATGCGGGTAATGCGGTCGCGCAGGGTATTGAGCGAATCGGTGCCCTGGAAATCGAGCTTCGGGATCACCACCGCCACGGCGGGCAGCGGGTTCTCTTCCAGCATATCCAGCGCGCCGCCGAACCCGGACCAGTTGCGGAATTCGCCCAGCGCTTCATCGCGGGAAAGATAGTTCACTTTCTCCACGCCCTGCTCGGCCTGAATCTGCCCCACCACTTGCGCCGCCGCGTTATCGTCGAGGGCTTTATCCAGATAAACGGTGATCTGAGGCGACGGATAGTACTGGGACGCCGCCTGGTTTACGTTTTTGTAAACCATGTAGCAGACGCTCGGCAGCGTCAGGGAGATGGCAATCACCATCACCGTCAGGAACGTCGCCAGCGGTTTGCTTTTTAGATCCTGCAACGCGCCCTGGAAGGCGTAGCGCACCTGTTCGTTGAAGACGTTGGTTTTACGGGAGTTCGGTTTCGGTGTCGCTTTGGCACGCTTAGGCGCATGGCGATTGCCGTCCCCGCCGCCCTGAGGCTTGCGGAAACGGTCAAACCGGTTGCTGAACTGCCGAATCTGGTTCATTGCATCACGCTTATTCACCGTGGCCTCCGTGCAAATGCCCGTCGCTCAGGGTCAGCATGCGGTACGAACGGCGTGAGATAAGCCCCATGTCGTGCGTCGCCATCAGTACCGTGACCCCCACGCGGTTAAATTCCTCAAACAGACGCAGGATCCCTTCAGAGAGGGCATCGTCCAGGTTACCGGTCGGTTCATCCGCCAGCAAGACGGCAGGCTTGTTCACCACCGCACGGGCGATGCCCACGCGCTGCTGCTCACCGCCGGAGAGCTGGATCGGGAAGTTCTTCGCTTTGTCCAGCAGCCCGACCTTATCCAGCGCCGCCGAAACGCGACGGCGGATATCATCGTAACTGGCGCCGGCAATAATCAGCGGGATCGCGACGTTATCGAAAACCGTGCGATCCATCAGCAGGTGGTGATCCTGGAAAATCATGCCAATCTGACGACGCAGGAACGGCACTTCACGGTTCTTAAGACGGCTAATTTCATGGCCGCTGAACCAGATTTTCCCGGCACTTGGCCGCTCGATCCCACAGATCAGCTTGAGCAGGGTACTTTTCCCCGCGCCGGAATGGCCGGTCAGGAATGCCATCTCGCCTGGCTGGAGGTGGAATGTTACCCCCTGCAGCGCTTGTCTCCCGCCGAGATAGGCCTTGCTGACGTGTTCAAAGCGAATCATTGTTAGTCCTCTCGGGCAAATAGTGCCTCAATAAAGTCGTCCGCTTTAAACGGACGTAAATCCTCAATACGCTCGCCCACACCGATATAACGGATAGGAATGCCGAACTGGTCGGCCACGGAGAAGATCACCCCGCCTTTCGCGGTGCCGTCCAGCTTGGTCAGCGTGATCCCGGTCAGTCCTACCGCTTCATTGAACAGCTTCGCCTGGCTGATGGCGTTCTGTCCGGTGCTGGCGTCGATAGTCAGCATAATTTCATGCGGTGCATCTTCGTCCAGCTTCTTCATGACGCGAACGATTTTCTTCAGCTCTTCCATCAGGTGCGATTTGTTCTGCAAACGCCCTGCGGTATCTGCAATCAGCACGTCCACATTACGCGACTTCGCCGCCTGGATGGCATCAAAAATCACGGACGCGGAATCCGCGCCGGTGTGCTGGGCAATGACCGGAATATTGTTGCGCTGGCCCCACACCTGGAGCTGTTCCACCGCTGCCGCACGGAAGGTATCGCCCGCCGCCAGCATCACCGATTTGCCCTGCTGCTCAAACTGGCGCGCCAGCTTGCCGATGGTGGTGGTTTTACCCACGCCGTTGACGCCAACCATCAGAATAACAAAGGGCATTTTGCCTTCAATATTAAGCGGTTCGTCAACTTTTGCGAGAATTTCACCCATCTCGTCTTTCAGCAGGCCGTACAGCGCCTCAGCGTCACGCAGCTGTTTGCGGTTCGCTCCTTCGGTCAGGTTGGCGATGATTTTCCGGGTGGTTTCCACGCCCACGTCCGCAATCAGCAGTTGCTCTTCCAGCTCCTCAAACAGATCGTCGTCGATCTTCTTGCCGCGGAACAGACTGATAAATCCGGAACCTAAGTTTTCTTTGGTTTTGAGCAGGCTGCGCTTCAGGCGCGCGAAGAAACCTTCTTTGGTCGGTTTTTCCTGCTCCTGAACGATCTCTTCTTCGGCCTGCTCTTCCACCGGCACGACGATGACCGCTTCTTCAGCCGCTTCCGCCGCCAGCGCCTGGGCCTCCAGCTCTTCGTCGGTCAGCTCTGGCTTAAGGGCCGCTTCTTCTTCCACCGCCTCAACAATTTCAACGGTTTCCGCTTCGGCCTGCCACTCTTCGGCAGAAACCTCTTCAGCTTTCACCTCCTCCGGCAGCGGCAGCGCTTCGTGTTCGATAGCGGCCTGCGGCGCTTCGGTAAGGGTTTCAACGATAACCGGCTCTGGTTTTTCGCTCTCCTGAACCTGTTCAGTAACCTCAACCACCTCTTCAGCAAAGGATTCAATCTCTTCTTTGCTGTGCACCGGCTCTTCCGCTTCGACAACCGCAGCGGTTTCGACAGGCGTTTCAGGCTGTGACTGCTCTTCTACAACCTGCTGTTCTTCGGTTTTCTGTTCTGTTTCTTGCTCTTTTTCACCGAAACCCAACCAGGAAAAGAAGCCACGTTTTTTTTGTTTTGCCATCTGCGACTACACTCCTCGCGGCGCTATATACAGGGAAGCTAAAAAAATGATGAAATAGTCTAACACTTTACTTAATTGACATCACCGCCCGCAATCGCAGGGCATTGTTAACAGAGCTTTCCTGAGATGAAGAAACCCACCCGCGCCCCGGCCGGTCAAATTCGCATTATCGGCGGTCAGTGGCGAGGCCGGAAATTACCGGTGCCGGACAGCCCCGGTTTACGCCCTACCACGGACCGCGTTCGCGAGACGCTGTTTAACTGGCTCGCCCCGTCAATGGTAGACGCCCATTGCCTGGACTGCTTCGCCGGAAGCGGTGCATTAGGGCTGGAAGCGCTGTCGCGCTATGCTGCGAGCGCCACGCTGCTGGAGATGGAGCGCGGCGTCGCGCAGACGTTGCAGCAAAATTTGGCTACGCTGAAAGCAACCAACGCCAAAGTGGTGAATACCAACACGCTGAGCTTCCTCGCGCAACAGGGGACGCCGTTCAACGTGGTGTTTGTTGACCCGCCGTTCCGTAAAGGGCTGCTGGAAGAGACGCTATCCCTGCTGGAGCAAAATGGCTGGTTGGCGGACGACGCGCTGATTTACGTTGAAAGCGAAGTGGAAAATGGTCTGCCGCCCGTTCCCGTTCACTGGGATCTGCACCGCGAGAAGGTCGCCGGCCAGGTGGCTTATCGTCTGTATCACCGTCAGGCACAAGGAGGATCCGATGCCAGTACTGATTAACGTAGGGCGCTTGCTGATGCTGGGCGTCTGGGCATTTTTGATTTTGAATCTGGTGCACCCGTTCCCGCGTCCGCTGAATATCTTCATTAACGTGGCGCTGATTTTCACCGCGTTCATGCATGCCTTGCAGATGGTGATGCTGAAAAACGGACTGCCGAAAGATAGCCCACCGATGACCGGCTGGCAGCAGCTGCGGGTGTTTATTTTCGGCGTATTTGAGCTGCTGGTGTGGATGAAGAAGTTTAAGGCGCAGGTGAAGAAGTAACCCCCTCACCCTAACCCTCTCCTCGAAGGGGAGAGGGGACGCTTACACCCTCTCCCCTTCGGGGAGAGGGCCGGGGTGAGGGGAAAATTACTGCTCCGGTTCAAACCCTTCAAACCGCGACCCTTTGTAGCTCAGCGTGCCTTTCTCCCCCACCGTCAACTGGTGGTACTGCTGCGCCTCCAGTCGGAAGGTCATCTCCAGCCCGCCGGTTTCCGGCTTAAAGCTCGCTTCATAGCGCATCGTTGTGCCCGCAGGCGTCACCTGCTGCTGGCGGGATCGGCGGTCATTAAGCGGTTTCTCGCGCTTGTTCGTCACCACCACGCGCTTTTGCATCAGCGGTGCGGCATCGTTGTCGGCCTTCTCACGGCGCTGCTGCACGAAGCGAAACGAGGCGGCAATGACGATAATCGCCAGCACGACAATAAAAAACAGCGGCATCTTGCTCATTGAAAAATCCCATCAGATTATGCGGAATTCAGGATACCTCGCCTGCCCCGGCATTGCCAAACGCCCGCTCGCGTCACTACACTGGATCAGAAACTGATCATTCAGCCTCAACAGTTACAGGGAGTTAATATGCTTTGGTCATTTATCGCTGTCTGTTTTTCCGCATGGCTTTACGTCGATGCGTCTTACCGTGGCCCAGCCTGGCAGCGCTGGTTGTTTAAACCCGTCACGCTATTGCTCCTGCTGTTGCTTGCCTGGCAGGCACCGATGTTTAACGCCATCAGCTATCTTGTCCTCGCGGGGCTGTGTGCGTCCCTGATTGGCGATGCCTTAACCCTGCTGCCGCGCCAGCGTCTGCTGTACGCCGTGGGGGCATTCTTCCTGTCGCATCTGCTCTATACCATCTACTTTGCCAGCCAGATGACGCTCTCCATCTTCTGGCCGCTGCCGCTGGTGCTGCTGGTGATTGGCGCCCTGCTGATCGCGGTGATCTGGTCGCGTCTGGAAGAGATGCGTCTGCCGGTGTGTACGTTTATCGCCATGACGCTGGTGATGGTGTGGCTGGCGGGCGAGCTGTGGTTCTTCCGTCCGACAGCGCCTGCGATGTCCGCGTTCTTCGGTGCCGCACTGTTGCTGTTGGGTAACATCGTCTGGCTGGGCAGCCACTATCGCCGCCGCTTCCGTGCGGATAATGCGATTTCTGCCGCCTGTTACTTTGCCGGACACTTCCTGATTGTGCGTTCACTGTATATCTAAATAACGCTTGACTCTGGAGTCGACTCCAGAGTGTATGCTGCGGTTAATGAGAAAATTATCATTACCGGAGACTGCCATGTCGACTCCAGAAATACCTAAAAAAGTTCCCAAATTCTCGGCACTTAAGCTCAGCCCGGTTCCGCCAAAAGAGGACTGCTGCTGCGAGGGCGCATGCGAAACGCAAACTCAAACGCTGCCTGAAAGCGGCAATCACTACAGCTGGGTCGTCAACGGCATGGACTGCGCGGCCTGCGCCCGCAAAGTGGAAAACGCGGTGAAGCAGGTGCCGGGCGTGAGCCACGTTCAGGTGCTGTTCGCTACCGAAAAGCTGCTGGTCAGCGCCGAAAACGACGTCAGCAGACAGGTTGAAGCCGCCGTCAGCAAAGCGGGTTATACCCTGCGCAGCGAAACGGCGCCCGCAGAAAAAACGTCCCCGCTAAAAGAAAACCTGCCCCTTATCACCCTCATCATGATGATGGCCCTGAGCTGGGGGCTGGAGCAGATCAACCACCCGTTCGGCAACCTGGCGTTTATCGCCACCACGCTGGTTGGCCTGTTCCCGATTGCCCGTCAGGCGCTGCGTCTGATGAGAAGCGGCAGCTGGTTTGCCATCGAAACGCTGATGAGCGTGGCGGCTATCGGGGCGCTGTTTATTGGCGCGACGGCGGAAGCGGCGATGGTGCTGCTGCTGTTCTTAATTGGCGAACGCCTTGAGGGCTGGGCGGCGAGCCGGGCGCGTAAAGGGGTGAGCGCGCTGATGGCGCTAAAGCCGGAAACCGCCACGCGGGTTATTGATGGTCAGCGTGAAACGGTCGCCATCAACACCCTGCGACCGGGTGACGTGATTGAAGTGCCCGCAGGCGGACGTCTGCCAGCCGATGGGGCCC